>JAJAZE010000600.1 GCA_026785925.1 Pyrinomonadaceae bacterium | reverse complement strand
GAACGCGATTTTTGCGACTTCGACGGTTGCCGCCGGTGTTGATTTTCCGGCGCGAACCGTCGTCATTTCCAACGCCGACACGCGCGGCAACGACGGCTGGCGTTCGCTGCAAGCGTCGGAATTACAGCAGATGACCGGACGCGCCGGTCGTCGCGGCAAAGATAACGTCGGTTTCGTCATTCTCGCGCCGTCGAATTTTCAGAATCCGCCGAAAATTGCCGAGCTTCTGAAATCGCCGCCGAACGCGCTCGAAAGTAAATTTCGCGCAACTTATACGAGTCTTTTAAATTTATTGGACGCTTTCGGAAACTTTCAAAACGTCCGCGACATCGCCGAAAAAAGTTTTGCTTTTCGAGATACGGTTCGCACCGTTTCAAAGCTCGAAAAACAAATTGAAAGACGGCGCACCGATCTTGAAAAGAAACTCAAATCGAGCGAGTTTAATTATTCAGTTAAAGACGTTCGCGGCTTTGAAAGACTGACGCAGGCGCGGCTGCGTTTGGAAGCGAAACCGGCGCACACACGGAACGAAACGCGGCATAAATGGCTCGAAGAACACGTCGAAGCGGGCAGAGTCGTCACCAAAAGCCGCAACAGCAAACGTATTTTCTTAGTCCTGAGCGTCTTCGGTGAAAAAGTAGCGACGATGCGCGAAGACGGACAAGGCGTGACGCTCGCACTGTCGCACATCGGGCGCGTCTACGAAAATAAATATCCGATCAAAGAAGCATCTCTGGAAAAAGCGTTCGACGATATTGTCGAAGGCGCGAACGTGCCGCTCGTCGAGCCGAAAGCGTCGCCTGAGAAAAACGAACGCGACGAAGCGATTGAAATTATCAACCGTTTAATCGAAAAATTCCTGCCCGAAAACGCGACCGAAGATAAGAAAAAAAGCGCGATTGGCTTTCTTTGGGAATGTTGGAACGATGCCGAATTTCTCGAAAGAACCGGGCGCGATATTGATTATCTGAAAGGCGAAATTTGGCTGCCGTTCGAGAATCGCGCCAAAGTCTTAAATCATTTCGGCTACCTCGATTTTCACGCGCAAAAGGTGACGGAACGCGGCAAATGGCTCGCCGATCTGCGCGTTGACCGACCGCTCCTTGTCGGCGAAGCGTTGCGGCAGGGAATTTTCGGCTCGCTCGAAACCAAACAAGTTGCCGGGTTAATGGCGGCTCTGGCGGCTGATGCCGACCGCAATTACGGCGAACTTTATTTGTCCGACGCGCTGCTCGAAAACTTAACCAAAGTTGAAGACATCATCTTCGGCGTGTCCAATATCGAATGGAAAAACGGCATCGAACCCGCGCCGGAGATGAACTTTTCCGCCGCCGCCGCCGCTGAAAACTGGGCGGGCGGAATGAGTTGGAGCGATCTGGTTTTCAAAACCAAAGCCGAAGAAGGCGATTTGGTCAGACTTCTATCGCGCACCGGCGAAGCCTTGATGCAAATCGCACATCTGAAGGACGAACACAACGAAGCCGCCGCGATTGCGAGAGCGACGGCGGAAATTATTCTGCGCGAACCGATTCGATGATTTACAATTACTTAACAACTAAAACCTGACAAAAACCAACTAATTTTGTTATGATTTTTTTGGGTTGAAAATATATGCAAGTTTTAATAGCTGATGAATACGGATTTTGTTTCGGTGTCGAGCGCGCCGTCGAAATGGTCGAAGAGGCGTTGCAGGAAGGCGACACGGTTCGCACGCTCGGACCATTGATTCATAACGATCAGGAAATGGCGCGGCTGGCGACGCACGGCGTTTCGATGATCAACGCGCCGGTGCAGATTCAGCGCGGGCAAACCGCCGTCATTCGCGCTCACGGCGTAACGCCGCAAATCGAAGCTGAACTGCGCGAAAAAGCGTCGAAAGTCGTTGACGCGACTTGTCCGTTTGTCACGAAAGTTCAAAAACTCGCTTCACGCGCTGCCGCGCAGGATCGGCACGTCGTCATCGTCGGCAACCCGGAACACCCGGAAATGATCGGCGTTTTCGGCTACGCGCCGGAGCATTCGTTTATCGTCAGTAATGCCGAAGAAGTTGCCAAACTGCCGCGCCTGAAAAATCCGCTGGTTGTGTCGCAAACAACCATTAAACTGCAAAATTTGTATGATGTCGCCGAAGCCGTCAAAGCCAACGCCGACGGCGAGGTGCAGGTCATCAACACGATTTGCTCGGCGACGCGCGATAGACAAGATGCGGCTCGCGCTCTGGCAGGAGAAGTTGACGCTTTTTACGTTATCGGCGGACGGCATTCATCGAATAGCCGCAAGCTGCTCGCGGTTTGTAAAGAGCAGTGCGAAAAGAGTTTTTTAATCGAAACCGAAGATGAAATTAACGCGGAAGACTTGTGCGGCGCGGCGCGAGTCGGCTTGACGGCTGGAGCTTCAACCCCGAATTGGCTGATTGAAAAAGTCGGCATGCGATTGGAGGAGATTGGAGAACAGTTAGCAGTCGGCAATTAGCAATTTTGTCGGTATATTAAATTGAGCAGCGGCGGTTTTACAGGTTTATAAACCTGTAAAACCGCCGCTGCTCAATTTAATATACCGACAAAATTGCTAATTGCCGACTGCTAACTGTT
>JAJAZE010000599.1 GCA_026785925.1 Pyrinomonadaceae bacterium | reverse complement strand
TTTTCACTCACCCTTTCACTCACCTTTTCAAATGATATTTCAAGCAAGTTGCAGATTGCAACAGCAATTTTGTAAAATTCTAAGTTGTTAAAAATAAAAGCGATAGAGTGAATTTTGATAGTTGGAGAAAATTGGAGAAAATCCGAATACTCTGGCTTTTAACCATTGGGTCGAAGGTTCGAGTCCTTCTCGGATCACCATTTAACTTATAGAAAACAAAGGCGATGCGGTTTTACACCAAATCGTCTTTTCTTGACAACTCAGACCTTCACTCACACCTTCAAACTAATTCATAGAAGAAAAATATAATGGAAAATAAACAAGAATTATCAGAAAACGCATTAAAACATTGGCAAATGATGGATGGCGAGTATGGAGTTGCTAACCAAATAGTTAATTCCAAACTTTCCGATGAAGAACAACAAAATCGTTGCGAAGCCTTTCTTGAACTTGAAAAAAATAAAATTCTTAGAGAAGTTGCCAGAGATGATGATGGCACAATTGAATATGAAGTTTTGATACCTTACCGCCGAAATAAAGATTAAATTTATTCTTGTTATTTGAAGAAACGCGCCCCGTGATAAAATGAGCGCGTCCGTTTCTTCTGTGATAAGTTGTTTCGGATAATTCGAGCTTATCAAAGTTTGCCGCTTTGATAAGCCTTTCGCCTTTAGATCGTCGCCGCGCGATGTTTGGCAAGCGTTGAATGCAATTCCAAAGCGGCGGTTCCATGGTGGCAAATCAATCCGCGTTCACCGCCCTTGCAATCGCACGAAATTCGTTTTTCGTTACCGATTCTTTCCATTTTGACCGTGTAAGAATTGCCGTTTGAACCTTTGACGGCATACACGCCGAAGGCAATCATTTTGACAATCGGCTTTACTTTCCGTGCTTTAGCAATTGCCTTTTCGAGTTGTGTTTTCGATTCCAGAATAAACATTTTTTTGTCCTACCTTTTTATTTGAATTTGTCATTGCTGACTGGCTAAACTATATGACTTGACACATATTTTCAATCATTCATAATTCAAATTATGGCGAAACAAAATTTATTAACTACCAAACAAGCTGCTGAAATTTTAGGTGTGCATCAATCTCGGATTTATGCCTTGATTGACAGCCAAAGACTTCCGGCAACTCGATTCGGGAAATCTTGGATTATTGAAGAATCTGATTTGCAACTCGTTGCCGAACGAAAAACCGGCAGACCAAAGAAAGCCGATAATACCGACGAAAAATAATCGTCTTTTGCATTTCCTTGACCTGTGAGCCGTTTTTTCAACTCAAATATAACCACGCATTCTTTGACCGCGCCACGGCATCAATGCCCGGCATAACATTTCGCCGCCGTCGAACCAATTGTCAGCTTTTCGCGCACTCCACAATGCCAGCGAACTCGCCAAAACCAAATCGTCGTGTAGTCCGCTTTTTGCGTTGTAGGTATCTTTCGCTTTTGCCGTAAATTTCACTTCAAAATTCTACAATTCATAAACAAGATTTTCAGCTTCCGGCATTAATCGCGCGATTTTCAAATTTCCTTTTTGTAATTCGACTTGCAGCGACAAAATCAAATCGCGTTTCGGCACGTTGTAACCCGAATCGCTGCCGGTAACATTTTTCCCACCCGTGATCGTAATTCCCTGCAAAGTAACCCGGTTTTGCAGAAAACGATGTTCCTTGAACAAATCGAAAACCGGCTTGCCAACTCCGGTTTCATCAATGGCTAGAAAGATTGGTATTTTATGCTCGCGTTCGTTGCCCCGCACGTCCACATACGCGCTGAACGGCGGTCATTTCAATCTGCCGACGACTTCCCGAACAATATCCGGGTAAGGTGTTTTGAGCGCGAAACGCTTCAAACCCAAAACATTAAATTCGGTTTCGCCGCAAACTCGATTCCGATTATCAATCGGCGTTAATTTCTCTAAAATGGCAATCGCCGAAAAATCGGCTTCTTTGCCCAAATCCAAACCGACGTGAAACGAACAATAATTTGATGCTGTTTTCATAAACTATTCCTTTTACCACTCGAGAAACTGCAAATCGTTGTCGAGCGTGTTTTCAATATCCAATGACGAAAATACTTGCGTGTCCCGGTCTGTAAATTCGCAAAGATATTCTTGTGCAAAAATAAAATCCGGCATCGAAGACCGCTCCGCTTCCAAAAATTCCGGCGTGATGCGTGGGCAATCCGTCGCTTTGACCGTGAACCTTTCCCAACCTTGACCGTTCGCCCAAACATCGTAGAAAAAGCTGCGCCGTCCAAATGACGTTGACAGTAAAGCAATCCGACCGCCCGAAACTGCCAACATCGGACGGACGGCGAAATAAGTTTCGTCCATACACCGGCTTGCTTCATCAACGATTAACAAACTGACTGCCGAAAAAGCGCGAATGTTGCCCTCGGCACTCGGCAAAGCCAAAATGCGCGAACCGTTGCTCATTTCAATTTGCAAAACGGTTTCCCTTGAAAAATCAATATCCGGCGTGAATGCCAGAATGCTTTTAATTTTTCGCAGAAGTTCGCTTGATTGCCTTTCCGTTGGACAGATAATGAATGAGTGAATCCGGTTTGTAAATCGCCGTGTGAGCCGCTAGAACCGTCGTCGTCGTGCTTTTGCCGCTTTGCCGACTGCAATTCAAAATCATTTGTTTTGAATCGGACAGCAAAACCTTTTGCTGCCAAGCATGCGGCGAAAGCGACCCGCACCAGAGCCGGATAAAAAACGAACTCGCGGCTGCGCGAAACCAGCGTGATTTGATGCGCGCCGCCGAGCGACTGCGACAACTCTTCAGCCGCGATCAATCCGCCGAATCCGCCGCCCAAAATTAAAATGTTTGCCATGTAAGTCGTCCTCAATATCAATCATCGGTCAGTCATCAAAAAAGCAAGAGCTATACCGATTCTATTTGATACTGAAAACCGAGCCTTTTATTGATTTTGTTACTAAATAAACGATGACAGAATGGTAGAGAATCAAGCAGAGTGCGAAAATTTTCGCGGTTGACTGGTGAATTTTCCGATTTCAAAAACCTTTTGCATTAACATTTCTTTCCAAGCTATTATCTTTATTACCGTATTTTCAGTAAGAATGCTGTTTATCGAAAACTCTCGCCGACAAAATTTTTCGATAGATTTGCGGCTTAAAAGTTGCTCGACAAAAGTAGTCGTTCGAGTTTTACTAACGTGGAACAAACAAAACACGCAGCCGCCGACTGACGGCGAAATTGTTCGTCAATGGGATTTCGGTCGGCAGAAAAAGTAATCGAAAGTCTTGTTTTAATTGCTATAAAATCAGGATTCGAATTTTTCTTGACAAACAACAAACACAAACAATGAAAATTTCAGATACAGAGAATATGATTGCTTTATCAGCCGATGAATCGAGAAAGCTCGATGCTTACTGGCGGGCGGCGAATTATCTTTCGGTCGGGCAGATTTATCTTCTTGCCAATCCGCTGCTGCACGAACCGCTGACAATCGAACACGTCAAGCCGCGTCTGCTCGGACACTGGGGAACTACGCCGGGTTTGAATTTTATTTACGCGCATCTGAATCGCCTGATAAAAAAACACGATTTGAATGTCATTTACATTTGCGGACCCGGACACGGCGGACCGGGAATTGTTGCCAACACTTACCTCGAAGGAACTTACAGCGAAGTTTATCCGAACATTTCACAGGACGAAATCGGCTTGCAAAAGCTGTTCAAACAATTTTCGTTTCCCGGCGGCATTCCGAGCCACGTCGCGCCGGAAACGCCGGGTTCGATTCACGAAGGCGGCGAACTCGGCTATGCGCTGCTGCACGCTTACGGCGCGGTTTTTGATAATCCCGACTTAATTGCGGCGTGTGTGATCGGCGACGGCGAAGCAGAAACCGGCGCACTCGCGGCAAGCTGGCACTCCAATAAATTCCTGAATCCGGCGCGTGACGGAATAGTTTTGCCGATTCTGCATCTGAACGGCTACAAGATCGCCAACCCGACCGTTTTAGCGCGTTTGAGTCACGAAGAGTTGGACAATTTACTGAAAGGTTACGGTTACAAACCTTTCTATGTCGAAGGTTCTGAGCCGGAAGCGATGCACCAATTGATGGCGGCGACATTGGATGAAGTTTTCGGCGAAATTAAAGCTATCCAGAAAGACGCGCGGGAAAACGGTTTTACGAAGCGTCCGGCGTATCCGATGATCGTTCTGCGTAGCCCAAAAGGCTGGACTGGACCGAAAACTGTTGACGGTTTGCCCGCTGAAAATTCGTTTCGCTCGCACCAAGTTCCGCTCGCCAATTTAGCGAAAAATCCCGAACATCTGCGGCAACTCGAAGAATGGCTGCGCTCTTACAAACCCGAAGAATTATTCGACGAAAATGGCAAATTGATTGCGGAATTAGCCGAACTCGCGCCAACCGGAACACGCCGGATGAGCGCGAATCCGCACGCTAATGGCGGCGCACTTTTGAAAAATTTGCTGATGCCGAATTTCTGCGATTACGCCGTCGAAGTCTTAAAACCCGCGACAGCCGAAGCCGAAGCGACGCGCGTGATGGGCGACTTTTTGCGCGATGTGATGAAGCTGAACGCGGACGAAAAAAACTTTCGCGTGATGTCGCCCGACGAAAATAATTCCAATCGCTGGAACGCGATTCTCGACGCGACGAACCGCGTTTTTACCGGCGAGATTCTGCCGACCGACGACCACATCGCAGCGGACGGGCGCGTGATGGAAGTGTTGAGCGAACATCTCTGTCAGGGCTGGCTCGAAGGTTATTTATTAACCGGAAGACACGGCTTTTTCTCGTGTTACGAAGCGTTTGTTCACATCATTGATTCGATGTTCAACCAGCACGCGAAATGGCTCAACACGACGCGCAATATCGCCTGGCGGCGACCGATTGCGTCGTTAAATTATCTGCTTTCGTCGCACGTCTGGCGGCAGGATCACAACGGTTTTTCGCATCAAGACCCCGGATTTTTGAATCACGTTATCAGCAAAAAAGCTGAAGTCGTCCGCGTTTATCTGCCGCCCGACGCGAACACGCTTTTGTCCGTTACCGACCACTGTCTGCGAAGTCGAAACTACGTCAACGTCATCGTCGCCGGAAAGCAGCCGTCACTCCAATACCTCGATATGGACGCGGCGATCAAACACTGCACGGCGGGCGTGGGAATTTGGGATTGGGCGAGCAATGACGCGGGAATCGAGCCGGATGTCGTGATGGCTTGCGCGGGCGACGTGCCGACGCTCGAAACTTTGGCGGCGGTTGATATTCTGCGCCGTAAATTTCCCGATTTGAAGATTCGCGTCGTTAATGTCGTTGATTTACTGACGCTGCAATCGGCGAACGAACATCCGCACAGCCTTTCCGACGCGGATTTCGATTCGCTTTTTACCGCCGACAAACCCGTGATTTTCGCCTTTCACGGCTACCCGACGCTGATTCACCAACTGACTTACCGCCGCACGAATCACCGCAACATTCACGTTCGCGGCTACAAGGAAGAAGGCACGACCACCACGCCGTTCGATATGGTCGTGCTGAACGATCTGGACAGATTTCACCTCGTCATGGATGCCATCGAGCGCGTCCCGCAACTCGCCGAAATCGGCGCACACACCAAACAGGAAATGCGCGACAAACTGCTCGAACACAAACAATACATCTGTGAATTCGGCGACGATCTGCCGGAAATTAAAGATTGGAAATGGAGCGTTTAGAATTTATTTGAGTTGTTACAGTTTTTTTGGTTGATTGAATGGAGCGCAGGCATTCTTGCCTGCGTGTTTTCTTCTTGATTTTCCACCCAGGCAAGGCTTCCTGCG
>JAJAZE010000598.1 GCA_026785925.1 Pyrinomonadaceae bacterium | reverse complement strand
GCGAAGCGGGCTTTGACATCGAGAAATTCACCGTTCAAACCGTCAACATATCTGTCTCTGGCAACGATTCGGTGAACCAAACCGCCGCGCGAACCGATTGAAAGCTGCATTCCGTCCGACGAATAAACGTCCGTCGAAATCGTCTGCGCTAACTCCCAAGGTCGGGTTTCGTGCCGATAAACCGCGTCGAGCAAAGTTCCCGTCGGGCAAACTTCGATGCAGTTGCCGCACTGCGAGCAATCGAGCCAGCCGCCGTAAGTTCCGATGACCGTGTTGACACCGCGATTTCCGGCTTCGATAGCATCTTCGCCCATCCATTCGTCGCAAACTCTGGTGCAGCGTTTACACAAAATACATCGCTGCGGGTCGTTGGCGACAATCGGCGAAAGAAATTTCTCCGGCGTGGCATTTTTCGATTCGACAAAGCGTTCTTCGACATCGCCCCAATCGAAAATCATTTCCTGCAATTCACATTCGCCGCCTCTATCGCAAACCGGACAATCAAGCGGGTGATTTGCCAGCAGAAATTCGCCCATCGCCCTTTGCGCCTTTTCGATTTCCGCGCTCTGCGTCGTGACGTTCATTCCGTCCGTGCAGGTGATCGTGCAGGAAGTTTGCAGTTTCGGCATTTTCTCAATCCGAACCAGACACATCCGGCACGAAGCCTGCAAAGCGAGGTCTTGGTAATAACAAAACGACGGAATGTTAAAGGCTTGCTCGCGGCAGACATCAATCAGCCGCGCACCTTTTTCAGTTTCAAATTCCTGACCGTTAATCGTAACTTTGATAAGTTCTGTTGACATTATTTCTATTAAAAATCCTTTCGGTTACTGACGTGCAAAATCGTCAGTCCGATAACCTCGTCGCCCTCATAACGAATTATCACATCGTCGTCGGTCAATTCGCTGTCAGTCGCCACGCCCGGCTTTTTGAAGTTGATATATAGAACATCGGCTTCCGCATCGTAGGACGACCACAAAAAAAGATGCGGCGTAGCCAGAACCGTCGGCGCGAGTTTTAAATAATTGTTTATTTCGGCGGCGACCATAATAAATTCCTCTTTTCCAGAGATTTTACGCGGCGCGTTAGAAACGCCGTGATAATAAATCCGTCAACTTGTAATTCACGATAAACCACAACCAGAAATTTACCTGTTTCAATTTCTCTGACCGCCAACGATTCTTCGTTTCCGCCTTCGTAAATTTTGTTCGGCTCGGCAATCGTTTCCAATACTTGAAACCGCCTGCCCGCAAGTTCTGAATGTTCTTCCGTAATATGCGCCCAACGCTCGTCGGTTAGGCGAATAGCAATTCCATTTACAGAGATTACGGTTTCCGTCATCCGTCACTTCAGGATTATTCCTTATCTTTATTTTCTGCTTTATTTTCTTTCACGTTCGTCGTCGCGGTTTTCTTTCTGCCCTGCGGACGGGTTTTACCGAAACTTCCCGCGAAAATTTTACCTTTGCGTGTTCTTTTATCTCCTCTGCCCATATTCTTTTTCCTCCTTAAATTATTAAAATTTCTGCGCTTCGGGTTCAATCGAAGCGGTTTTCTGACCGTTTAGATACGGCATAAAATCTTCCGGGAAACGCTTGATTGCGCCTTGAATCGCCCACGCCGCCGCATCGCCCAACGCGCAGAACGATTTTCCTTCGATGTTGTCGCATAAATCCAGCAAAAGCTGCGCGTCTTCCGGTCGTCCGCCGCCGCTCGCAATGCGATTGAAAATTTTCACAATCCAATCGGTTCCTTCGCGGCACGGCGTACACCAGCCGCACGATTCGTGTTTGTAAAATTCCGACAAGTTTTTCGTCGAATCTACAATGTCAACCGTCTCGTCAATGACGATGAATCCGCCCGAACCGACTAAAGAACCGGCAGCGACCAGACCTTCGTAATCCATCAAAACCTTTTTCCCGATAACGTCGTCCGCCCGCATAATGTAAACCGACGAGCCGCCGGGAATTACGCCTTTCAAATTATGACCGTTTCTGATTCCGCCGCAGTCTTCCATTATGAACTTTTCCATATCGGCGTAACCCATCGGCAATTCATATACGCCCGGCTTTTTGACGTGACCGCTGACCGACCATAGTTTCGTGCCGCCCGATTTTTCCGTTCCTAAATCGCGCCACGCAACGCCGCCCATTTCGATAATCTGCGGCACGGCGGTTAAAGTTTCAACGTTATTAACGACCGTCGGCGAAGCGTATAAACCTTCGACTGCCGGAAACGGCGGCTTCATTCGCGGGTGTCCGCGATAGCCTTCGAGCGAACTCAAAAGCGCGGTTTCCTCGCCGCAGATATACGCGCCCGCGCCGGTGTGCGTATAAACTTCGCACGAAAAATCCGAACCCAAAATGTTCTTGCCGACGAGATTTGCGGCTCTGGCTTCCTCGATGGCTGCGTCCATAATATCAATCAGATATTTATATTCGCCGCGTGTGTAAATGTAGCAAGCCCGCGAACCAAGCGCGAACGCCGCAATCAACATTCCTTCAATCAGCGCGTGCGGGTCGCGTTCCATCAAATAGCGGTCTTTGAAAGTTCCGGGTTCAGATTCGTCGGCGTTGCAGACGATATATTTTTCTTTCGGCGAATCTTTCGGCACGAACGACCATTTCATTCCCGTCGGAAAACCCGCGCCGCCGCGCCCGCGCAAAACCGACGCTTTGACTTCATTGATAATCGTGTCCGGCGACATATTCATCGCCTTTTTCAGCCATTTGTAACCGTCGTTTTCCTGATAAACCTTGAGCGTGTGCGAATTTTCAAGATGCACTCGCTTGAGTTGTAACGGTTCACATCCGATTGCTTTAATTTCCATAAATCTTTTTATTTGTAATATTCAGGTAAAATTTGGATGATTTTGCCGTGAATATCCTCGCGTTTAATTGTCGCCGGTTTCCAAAATCGGCTATCCCAACT
>JAJAZE010000597.1 GCA_026785925.1 Pyrinomonadaceae bacterium | reverse complement strand
CAGTCATTACTGAGCGGAATAGAATTTGCTAGAATGCGTTTAGCATTTTAAGTATTTCATAATCAGCTACTTGCGCTAATGAATTCTTGACCGCAATCAGCCAATTCTTTGATATTTTCCACGATTTGTAGAAAACTTTGGCAATATCTTTGATCCATTCTGACGGATTTCTTGATTTTTCTTTGCTTTTTGCTTTCGCAATCGCTTTTTTTTTCGCTTCTTTTTCCGCTTCCTTTTTCAACTTTTGACTTGCTTGTTTTAACTTCAGCATCAAAATCGCCACCATCATCAGGACATAAAACTGGATTTCCACGCCGTTTTGACTGTGATTCAGCAAATGAATTCCGTCCATCGTGCGCTTCACAAACTTGAAAAATAACTCGATCTGCCAACGATACGCGTAGATGATAATGACCTTCAGCGTGGTTAAATCAAACCGATTCGTCATTAGCCGAAAATAACTTCCTGCCACCGTAAAACTTATCAAGCGAACCTTATTTTGTTTTTCGTCGCCCGTGAAAATAATGATTTCATCCGTTACCTGTTTGAAACAGGCGGGCAATTCTTCGTGCTTGATAACCGACTTTTCAAGCACCCGGTAAAGCAGATTGTCTCTCCCGCGAAAAACGAAGAAAGCCTGTGCCGGCATCACTTTGTCAGCCAAAGCAAAACTGAAATAGCCGCGGTCGGCAATGTAAGTGATGCCTGCCTCCAAGACTCTTTCCAAAAACTTCCGTTCGTTCGAGTTGCCTTTGCCCACCCAAAACTCAGTCGGAATCATCCGATTCAACTCAAAACTCAAATGCCATTTGAACGCATTCTTCGTCTTTCGATAACTCGTCCAAGTCATCGAAAGAAGCGTCGGAAAGAAACTCCCGTCAATCACCCGAAAAACACCGATCTCATCTAAAGACGGCACTCGGCACAGATTCGTCTGCGCTAAAACACTTTCAAATAACTGCTTGAAATGCTTGCTCTCAAACCGTGAAAAGCCGTCTTTGAGCGTCGAAAATGGCGTGAAATCAAGTCCCAAAGCCCGACACATCGAATTGGTTTTCAATTCTAACGACAAATTTCTCAAAGAACTAACCTGATAAACATAACCGAAAATCAATTTATTGACGAAATCAGCAAAAAACAGTTTTTGAGAATTGCTTGCTTGGTCTATAATGGGCGAGATAGAAGCAATTACTGCCGCTATCGGTTGCAAAAGTATGGTAAAGAGTGTTTTTTTCACACTTAAATATATCTTTTCCCATACTTTTGCTCACCTTTTTACACAGCAATTACTAGACCGCTCAGTAATGGTTTCCAGTAGTGATTAGCAAAAGTTTGGAAGGCTTGCCTTTCAAAACGTAAAGTTTCAAAAAGTCGCTGTCTTTTGAAATCACCGTTCGATTATCATTTTCGGCAAAATCTGCAATATTCAAGTCTTTGGTTTCATTAGCTTGCGGTGAATCTTTAGTATGTATAGCATCGAAACCTTGAGCAATAAGCCAATTCTTCAAGCGATAAGGCAATTGTGCGTCAACAATAAATTTCATCACGCGGCAATAACCTGATTGATCGAATTAACTTTGACTAACTTGCTGGCAAACAAAAGACAAGCCTGTAAACCTTCTTTTTCAAGATCGTCGTAATCTTCCAAAATTTCTTGGGTGGTCATTCCTGCACTCATTAAATCAAGCAGCATTTCAACCGGATAACGCATATTTCGCACCGTCGGTTTACCAAAACAAACTTCGGGATTAAGTGTAATTCTTTTTAATAAATCGTGTTCCACAACATTAAAAAATACCACAATTCAACATATTGTAGAAGTTTTATTCAATAAGTTTGATTTTCGGAGGCAAGGTTTTAATTAAAGATAATTTGTCAGAATGACAGGCTATGAATTAACTCTTTCTCGTTGCTCGTTCATATTGATATTGTATAAATTCAATATGTTTTCTTTTTTCGTTTGAAATAATACTTTGAATTTCTTCTAAACTTAATTGTTCGGAATAAAGTTTTTCAGAGATTAGTTTTCTCTCTTTATGAGCAATCTTATAGCCTGTTTGTTCAAGATAAACAACTAATTTAGATTCATAACTAAAACTTCCAAAGCCATCTTGATTAAAATAATTATTTGAATATACAATCTCAATTTCGCTGAAATTAGCGTTTTGTGACTCTTCCAATTCTTTTCTCGCATAATGAGGCGCGTTGTCATATTCTCCGAGAACTGCTTTATTATTGAGAATAATACGGGCGTGATTCTCCAAATAAAATTTGTCAAATACTCTAAATTGAATGAAAAACTCGTTGGCTAAAGGTGTAATTGAATTATCAAAAATTTTCAAAACAACGGATTTATCTTTTTGTATCTCAATTCTTTTTCCGATTGATCTTATACTTCTTTCTAGCAACGCTAATTCTTTATCCAAATCGTCAGGTTCTTCAATATCTTCACCTTTCGCGCCTTTAATCATTATTTCGAGCGAACGGACGAGATTTTGCGCGATATATTCGATAAACGGTTCGAGTTCGTCTGCGTCGGCGAGACGCAGAACGGCGAAATAGTTTTGTTTGTCTTCGGTTTTGATAATGACGGGCGGATAGCCGAACTGCATTAAAATAAAGTTCATCAAGATTCTGGCAACTCTGCCGTTGCCGTCGTCGAACGGGTGAATGCGAATGAAGCGGTAGTGAAAAAGCGCGGCTAAAATTATCGGATTGACATCGGGCTTTTCTTTTTCGTTTCTAAACCATTCAATCAATTCGTGCATTCGCGCCGGAGTTTCTTCGGGCGTGGCGAAATAAAAAGTTTCGCCCGTGACGGTGATGACGTGATTCGGTTGGGTTTTGTATTTGCCGACTTCGATTTTTCGGCGCGTCGGTTTGCCATCGGCGGTTTGCGCTTCTTTATAGCTCGTTTCTTTGAGCAGAAGCGTGTGAAGCTGGCGAACGAATGATTTGGTTAAAACGGTTTCGCCTTTGACGATTTCCAAAATCCAGTTGATCGCTTCGTTGTGTCCGGTGATTTCAAAATGGTCTTTGAGCGGTTTGCCCTGCGCGGTGATGCCGAATAAAATCAACGCTTTGGTTTCGCCGTAAGTCAGCGAATTGCCTTCGAGATTGTTTGAATGATAATTCCAATCGAGCCGAAACTTTTGTATTATTCTGGCTTCGGCTTCCGCGTCGAGCGGGCGCAAATCGTCTAATTCATTCTTTAATCGTTCGGCTTTGGTCAGATTTTCCACAGTCACATTTTAGATATTTAAGTTGAGATTGCAAAGTTTCAAATAGGGCGAATCGAACAATCAACCTGCTTTACGTTGGACTTTGTTCAGTAATTTGGTAAAATCTCGCCTTGTTCAATCAAATAAAATCAAATCTGTAAATAAAGTAGGAAAAATAAAAGATGTTAAAGTTTTTCAGCCGGATGGAAAGAACGCGCAATTTCGTTCTCCTCGCCTTTGCTATATTGATGGTTGTCTCCCTGATAGTTTTTTACGCGCCGTCGCGCAGCAGTTTGAGTGAAAGTTTGACGCGGAGCGATGAAACGGCTGCGAAGGTGGGCAGTCAGCGGGTGACGGTCGGCGAACTCGCGCTTCAGAAGGAAAATATGAGTCAGATGGGACGACCTTCGCCGAGCAAAACTTTGCTCGACCGTCTGATCGGGCAGCGGCTCGTGCGGCTCGAAGCTAATCGTCTCGGCTTGGAAACTTCGGACGCGGAAGTGGCGACTTATATTCGGCAGCAGTTCAAATCGGTGGACGGAACGCCGTTTGACCAGAAGCGTTACGAGCAAAACGTCACCGACCAGTTCGGCAGCGTGAAAAATTATGAAGACGCGATCCGCGACCAGTTGAGCGCGCAGAAAGTCGAAGCCTTTCTGACATCGGGCGTGACCGCTTCGGAGCAGGAAATTCTCAACGATTACCAGCGCAAAAACACGAAATTCGATTTGAGTTACGTTCCGGTCAACAGCGCGGATTTGGCGCAAACCATCAAACCGTCCGACGAAGAGTTGAAAAATTATTTTGAGCAGAACAAGAAAAATTATTTCATCAATGTTCCGCAGAAAAAGATTCGCTACATCTTTTTGAACAATTCCAAACTCGGCGAAAAACTCCAGATTTCCGATGAAGATTTAAAAGCCGAATACGAAAAAATTCCCGCCGACAAAAAACAGGCGGGCGTTCAGGGACAGCAAATCGTGCTGCGAATTCCAAAGCCGGAACTCGAATCGCAAATTCAAACCAAAGCCAACGAAATTTACACGCAGGCTAAAAAAGACGGCGGCAAACTGTCCGAAGAAGCGTTTGCCGAACT
>JAJAZE010000596.1 GCA_026785925.1 Pyrinomonadaceae bacterium | reverse complement strand
CCTCGATGCCGTTTAGAATTTCCGGCGCAGTGTGGATTAATTCCTCAATGCGCGACAAGGCGATAAGCGGCGGCAATCGCTTTTTACTTTCTAACTTTACATTCTTTGGTTCATTTTTCGCGTGACTTGAATTCAGGGCTAAGCTGAACGGCTCGCCCGAAGTGTTTTTCGGCGAGCGTGTTCATCCCGACGTTTTGCAATCGCAGTCCGACCATCCAATGAAAAGACGGGTCTGCGGGAGTGAATTGATCGGCTACTTTTTGGTAGGCGGCGGAAGTGTCGGCTTGTCCCTGTGCGGCGGCGGCTCCGGCGAGAAAACTGTGTGTTAAAGGAAGTCTCGGATTTTGCTTGAGAACTTCTATCCACGCTGCGACGGCTTCCTGTCGGCGACCGAGCTGCCAGAGCGATTCGCCTCTTTCCTCACGGGCGAGAATTAAATCGCCTCGCTCCGCTAAAGCCTGATTTAGATTTGTTAATGCTTCCACATAACGTCCTAAACGGTTTAGAATCGCGCCGCGATAATAGAAACTCAAGGCTCTTGCTTGCCCTTGTTGGTGCGTTGCGGCTGCGCCGAGCAGTTCGACGGCTGGCTCCGTGTTGCCGGACAGATATTCCATCCACGCGAGTTTCGATAAAGCCTCTTTATTGACAAACAAACCAAAATCCGCAGCGGCGCGAAGATGTTTTTTTCCTTCGACGATGTTCCGGCGGTCGCTCGGACTAAGCCATTGTTCGGGATTTGTCTGTGCCAGAGCGAGTTCGTCGGGAATCTGGATGTTTTGAAAAGCCCGCGCTCCCGCCGATTCGTGATAGCGCACCCAACCGCTGTGGGCATTTAAGCCGATCCACAGCAGCGCGAAACTCAAAAATCCCCATCCCGCTTTGCGAATTGCGCCGGACGACTTCAGATTAAAACGATAGAAAAATAAATCTTTGGCTTGGAATAATCTTAACGTTCTAAGCGCGAGAAACGTCGTAATCGTCGCAATTCCAAGTGCCATTAACATCGGAACGAGTTGATAGACATCCCAGACAGCCAAAAAGCTCGCCGGAAATACGACCGCTCCAATGACTTCTTCAGTCCAGGTCAGCGAATAGTTTTTCTTGATCGTCTTCGGGACGGTAATCGCCGGTTTCCCGAAACCGAAATACAAGGCATCATTTGGACAGACGCTGACGCAATCCATACACTTCATACAGCCCTGGTCAACAACCATCCCGTATTGTTTTACTTCGGCGTGAACCAGAACATTTGAAGTGCAGACGGCGGTGCAGTGTCCGCAGCCGTTGCAGGCATCGGTAACGCGAATCTTTCCGGGCGCAAATTTGTCGGCGACACTAAAGAAGCCGCCGTAAGGACAGGCGTAGGTGCAGAAACCTTTCTGCCCCAAAAAATAGACGGTCATAAATCCGCAGATGAAGAGAAAGGGAATGGCGACCAAGACGGGCGGGAAAGTCGCCCAAAATTCGCTCGTCACCAGATGATTGGTGAATTGCGGAATCAGCGGCTCGTTCTTCGGTTTGGCGAAGAAACGAAACACGCTGGGATAAACGAACATATACAGCGCGACGATGAGCGGCACAAAAACCAGCAGCCGCGAGCGAAACGGCTTCGGCGTGAGTCCGAATTTCTTGAGCAGCCAGGCACAGAAATCCTGAAGAGCAAGAATGTGACAACCCCAGCCGCACATAAAACGCCCGAAGATCAATGTCGCTAAAATCGCCAGCGTAAAAAAGATAAAACCGGCATTGACCGCGCCGTTTTGGAGCGTGTGCATCGCCTCGGAAGGCTCGATTGGCGAAATCGTCCGACCCGTAATCTGCCATTGAATGACGTGCGCGATCATCATCAAGGTCAGCGCGATGAGAGCCGCCGCCCGCCAGCGGCTAGTCTGGGAGGCGCGGACAGCATCTTTCTGAAGCGCGGAATTTTTTAAAACAGGGAGTGGAATCGAACGCTGTTTCTTTACCTTTTGGCTTTCACAACCACTTTTCATAAATCAATTTCAGTTCTGCACCGGAGAGGTCGGCAGAAGAATATATTGTAGCCGACTTGATTAAAGTACCTAAAAGAGTGTATAAAAAAAGTGAAAATCTACATAATCGAAACAAATTACAGTTAACCATTTTGTCCAGTCCAAGCAGCCTGAAACTAAAATTATGTTAAAACCAATTCTTATCGCTTTGCTCTCGTTTAATATGTTCCTTAGCAATGGTTCGGGTAATTTATTAACCGGACTTAAACAAAATCGCCCGCAAGCTAATACCGGAACACTTGAGAAAATGAT
>JAJAZE010000595.1 GCA_026785925.1 Pyrinomonadaceae bacterium | reverse complement strand
GTTCCCGAAAGTATTTATCAGCCAATCGTCGAAGAAGCCGCAGCGGAAGGGCGTAAGGTTGAAGAAATCGCGCTCGAAAGATTGGCGGTTAAAAAGCCGCAACCGACGGCTGACCCGTTGGACGAATTCGTCGGCGCGTTCAGAAGCGACGTTCCCGATTGGGCGGACAATCACGACAAATATCTCGGCGAAAATTTGATGCGCGAGATGCGCGGTGAAAACGAATGAACAGGATATTTGTTGACACTTCGGGCTGGGGAAATTTGGTTGATACTTTGCAGAAATTTCACGCGGAAACTAAAACAATTTATTTGAACGCAAAACAAAACGGCTCGCGTCTTGTCACGACAAATTATGTTATCGCCGAACTCGTCGCGCTTTTGTCCAGCCCGATGCGGATTCCGCGAACGAAAAGCATCAAATTTATCGAAAGCATAAAATCTTCGGCATTAGTTGACATCATTCACATTGACGAAGATTTAGACGCAAAATCTTGGGAGCTGCTCAAAAATCGCGCCGATAAAAATTGGAGCTTAGTTGATTGTTCAAGTTTCATCGTGATGCAGGAAAACAAAATCGTTGAAGCCTTAACTACCGACCATCATTTCGAGCAGGCAGGATTTGTTCGACTTTTGAAATAAAAATTTCCGACGTAATTGATAAAATAAATCCGCTATGACAGGACAATATATTTTGAGCGATTATCTAACGCGCGCCTTGGCGCAAGCCGAATACGACAAGTTGGAAGACGGCACGTTTTTCGGGCGCATTCCGGCGTGTAAAGGCGTGGTCGCTTTTGCCGCCACCTTGCGCGAATGCGAAGACGAACTGCGTTCCGTATTGGAAGATTGGGTTTTAGTCGGATTAAAACTCGGTCATTCTCTGCCGATTTTGGACAATCTGGATTTAAACGGGAAACCCGAATATGAAATGGAAACCGTGTAAGCGCGGCGATTTCGTCAAAAAGCTACGCTCTCTCGGATTTGAAGGCGCGTATTCCGGCGCGAAACATCAGTTTATGGTTTTCAAACAATCCGTCTCACAATTCCCTCAAACTCTGAATACTCCGTTCCGCAACTGCGAATGATGCTCCGAGAAGTCGAAGAAATTATCGAACGCAAAGTTCCTATTGAAGAATGGAATAATCTGCCTTAATCTTCAAGGCGAAACCTTCGACGCGCCTTCGGAATGGATGCGCTGGCATTCGTCCGATTCGCAGGACAAACGCGAACAGGCGAACGCGCCTTACTTGAAACCGACTTCGGAGAAAAAGACTGAGAAGATTGGGAATATTAGGATTTAAATTATAATCACAAATAAAATATGGCGAAGAAAAATAAAACAGCCGAAAGTCGCGCTCGATATTACATCCGACAGGTCAGCGAAAAGCGCGGTTGGAATATCAATCACGTTAGTCGAGGCGGAGATTGCTTAGAAGAAAATGAAATTATGGCAGCCTTTCCTGATATTGGATTGGGTTTGAGCAAGCCTGATTTTCTTTTTTGTCTTACCGGTAATCCCGTCTTTGTTATCGAGGCTAAAAACGAAGCGGGAAAAGTAAATGTCGCGTTGCAGGAAGCAACTGAATACGCCGACCAAATAAATAAAGCCGGAAAGTATTCAATTAAAATTGCTGTTGGCGCGGCGGGTGAGGAACAGCACGGCTTTCACGTTAAAGTTGCATTTTTGCGGAGAGGTTCTTGGGTGCCGCTTACTTCACAATCTTTTGAAATAACTACTATTCCATCAAAAAGGGAAACCGAACTCGCCTTGTTGACTGACAATGGAACGACCAGCGTAACAGTTCCGAGCAGCACGGAGTTTATTGAGGCGGCTATCGAACTTAGTTCAATTTTGCGATTTGCCAAGGTTGAAGCTCCACTGCGCCCCAAAGTTATTGGCGCAATTGTTTTAGCAATGTATCAAGGCGATGTTGAAGTAGGTGGAGATGCGCTTGTATCAATTAACAGTTTAATTGCCGAGGCAATTGATGAGTCAATAGATATGAGCAGTCTGAAAAAGAGTCGTTTGGCAGATGCACTTCGACTGACAGGCGGAGATTATGACCGGCTGAATCCGACGATTGGGCGAATTACCGCCATATTGCAGCGGCTGAATGTTCGTGCCGTCTTGCAAACCGATACCGATTTTTTAGGTTTGTTTTATGAGGCATTTCTTCGTTACGGTTATGATAATAATGCTTTGGGTATAGTCTTTACTCCGCGACATATCACTAATTTTTGTGCTGATTTATTAGGTGCTTCAATGGCGGATAGGGTGATAGATGTTGCTTGCGGCACGGGCGGTTTTTTAGTCGCCGCTTTTGATTTGATGTTAGCCAGCGCACACGGACCAAAAGCGATAGCAAAAGTTAAACAATCAGTTTTCGGATCGGATACCAACCCGACAATTTGGGCTTTAGCTACGCTCAATATGTTTTTTAGAGGCGACGGAAAAACGCACATTGAAAATCGCAGTTGTTTTGACAGCGAAGCACGAGAAGAAAACGAACAACGATTTACACGGGCATTTCTCAATCCGCCTTTTTCTCAAACCGAAGAACCCGAAAGAAATTTTATTGATGTTTCTTTGGAAGCCTTAGAACCCGGCGGACTGCTTGCGGTTGTGGTCAAAGCCGGAATTTTTGCTGACGATGATAATAGAGAATGGCGGGAAAGATTCACTCGAAACCATCGCGTTTCGGGTGTCATCTCTTTGCCCGAAGATTTGTTTTATCCGACCGCCGCGCCAACTTCCATACTGCTTGCCGAAGCGCATATTCCACAAAGTGCCGATGAAAACATTTTTTTAGGAAGAATTTGGAATGACGGTTTTATAAAGTTAAAAGGTAAGCGCGTTGACGCGCCGGGTTCGCAACTGCCGGAAATCGTTCAAGCCTTTCGTGACTTTAAACTAAAGCAAAACCTAACATCAGATTTAATCAAAGTCATTCCCGCAAGCCAAATTTTAGGTGGAAACGAATGGAGTCCACAACAATATCTGGAAAACATTTTAACGCCCGAACAGGCATTTGAGAGATACAAAACTCCTGCCATTATAGAATTGTATAAAGCAACCGTTACAATGCCTGAATTGGCAGGGGAAGTTATAGAAGATTTTTTAGAGCCTTGGAAAAATCTGCCGCCGATGCCGTTAGGCAAAACAAATCCTGTGAATTATTTCTTTGACGTTCTCAATGGTAAATCTCAGGGAGAAAAGAATTATGCAGAAGGCGTTTTTCCGTATGTTTCCAGCGGCGATACTACGAACAGCATCATCAGATTAATTGCCGCGGAAGAAGATGAAATTTTTGAAGATGGCGGAATAACCGTTACTGCCTTCGGGCAGGCGTGTCTTCAACCTTGGAGTTTTGCCGCACGGGGAAACGGCGGCAGTGCTGTTCGGATATTACAGCCTAAATTTGCTATGTCGTTTAACGAACTCCTCTGGTTTGTAGCCCAAATAAATTCGCAAAGATGGCGATTTTTTTATGGGCGAATGGCGATTAAATCGAGATTAGAACGTCTTGTGATTACAAGTCCTCATGCACCTTTACCTGATTCTGGCGAAACTGTTTCTACGAGGTTAGTAAAATTTTATGAAACATTGATTGAACTAAGTAATCATTAAAAAACATCACGCATCAAATTGTTTTGCGTTAAAATGCGTTTGGGAGGTGAGAAAGATGACACATTCGATGACCATAGAATTGCCGGAAGCCGTTTATCAATCGTTAAGCGAAGAGGCAAAGCAAAAGGGTAAAAAAGCCGAAGATGTTGCCGCCGAAATGTTGGCACTGCTTTGGTCGGACAAAGAACTTGACGATGACGAGTTTGAACAACTCGCCGACCTTTTAGCCGACGAGTTTGAAAAGCGTCTGCCGAAAGATGCCAAGCCGCTTTCCGATTACGCGATGAGTCGTGAAGGAATCTACGAAGACCATTTATGATTTATCTTGCCGATACTAATTTCTCCCTGCGGCTCGCCATCAAACGAAATCCGCAGCATCAGATTATCAGGCAAGCCGTCAGAACTTTGAAAAGGCGCGGCGATGAAATTTGCATTGTCCCGCAAACTTGCGTCGAGTTTTGGAACGTCGCCACTCGTCCCGTCAAAAACAACGGCTTTGGCTTTCCCGTCGCCGATGCCGACTTTTTTCTGCGTTTAATCGAAAGAATTTTCCCGCTTTTGCCTGACGATGCGAGGGTTCATCAGAAATGGCGAAAATTGGTTTTAACTTTTGGCGTGTCGGGTGTTCAGGTTCACGACGCGCGAATTGTTGCAGCTATGCTCGTTCATCAGATTACGCATATTTTAACTTTCAATGTTTCTGATTTTACGCGATATTCAAGCATCGGTATCGTCGCGGTTGACCCGAACAAAGTTTAATTGTTATCAATAATTTGCGTTAAAATGCGTTCGAGAGGTGAGAAAGATGACACATTCACTTTTATTAGAAGTTCCCGAAAGTATTTATCAGCCAATCGTCGAAGAAGCCGCAGCGGAAGGGCGTAAGGTTGAAGAAATCGCGCTCGAAAGATTGGCGGTTAAAAAGCCGAAACAGATTGACGACCCGTTTGAAAAATTCATCGGTTCTTTCGACAGCAAAGGTATGGATTGGGCGCGGCGGCACGACGAGTATTTGGGCGAAAATCTGATGCGGGAACTGCGCGGCGAAAACGAATGACCGAAATTTACGTTGACACTTCCGGCTATGCGAGTTTAGCTGACGTTTCCGAGCCGTTTTACGAAAAAGCGAAAGAAAACGCGGTCGTGCTTTCAGCCGTCTCGCTGCCGGTTCGGTTGT
>JAJAZE010000594.1 GCA_026785925.1 Pyrinomonadaceae bacterium | reverse complement strand
CGGTTATATCGTCGTCAATCAAATTTGCGAAACAAATATCAAGGGAATTTACGCCGTCGGCGATGTTGCAAATTCGGTTGCGCCGACCGTCAGCAGTGCCGTCGGAATGGGCGCAACCGCTGCGAAAGCGATTTTTGCGCGATTGAATATTCAGAGGGAATTTTGATGCCTGATACGCGGCGCGGGAATCTCAACATCAATAATCTTAAAAGGACTTAAAACTAAGACAAATAGCCTGAAATAATCTCCAAAAAATTGAATCTTTATTACATCTTTTGGATGCCGACAAAGTTTAGCTGAAACCAACATCAGTCGGACTTCAAGGTTGACGGTCATTCGGTGAATGTATTAAATATGGAACAACATTTGCTGACTTAAAATGCTGCAATCCCTAATAGTTTATTTTCAGGAGTTCTGTTTCAGTCTGAAATAGCTGTCGTCATCTATCTTTTTATCCGTTTTTTTATCCGTATTTTCGTTTTTCAAAATTAGGAGGAACTATGAATAATTTCAAAGCAGGAGTTGTCTTTACCCTTTTGACTTTGTTCGCTTTGAGCGCAGGGAACATCGCCGCTCAAACCGGCACAAGCACGGTCAACGGAACCGTTACGGACTCGCAGGGCAATGTCATTGCCGGTGCCAACGTAACGCTGACTAACGCGGAAAAAGGTTTTTCGCGCACGATTGTGTCGAACACCAACGGCACATTTACATTTACCACCATTCAACCGGGCGTTTATCGTCTGGAAATCGAAGCCGCCAATTTCAAAAAATTCGCGCAGACCGAATTAAGGGCTTTAGTTGACACTCCGACCGATGTGTCCGCCGTGTTGGAAGTCGGCAGCGTTAACGAAACCGTGACCGTCAACAGCAACAGTGCCGAAGCCTTATTAAACACGCAGGACGCGACCGTCGGCAACACCTTCGTTTCAGAACAGGTGACGCAGCTTCCGACCGAAGCGCGTAATCCGATCAACCTGCTAACATTACAGCCGGGCGTTACGCGAGATGGCTACGTTGCCGGAAACCGCAGCGACCAGTCAAACATCACGCTTGACGGCGTGGATATTAACGAAGCGCAGACCAACAGCATTTTAGAGCCGGTTTTGCGTCTCAATGCTGAAGCCGTCGAAGAATTTCGCGTGACGACGACGACGGCAAACTCCGCGCAGGGACGTTCGTCCGGCGCACAAATTTCGCTGATTACCAAAGGCGGCACGAACAATCTGCGCGGCGCGATTTTTTTGACCGGACGCAGAACCGCCTGGACATCAAACAACTTTTTTAACAATAAATCAGGTATTCCACGAGAAAAATTTGACCGCGACGTTTTCGGCGGCGCACTCGGCGGACCGATTTTTAAAAATCGCGCCTTTTTCTTTTACAGTTACGAAGGACAGCGCGACCGCCGCGAAGTTTCGGCTTTGCGCGATGTGCCGCTGCCATCTGTAGGGCAGGGCTTGATTCGTTTTCGTAATACGCTAGGAAACGTCGTTTCCATAAATTGCGCTCAGTTGACGACGATTTTTCCGAACACGCAGGGCTGTAATCCGGCGGGACTGGCAATTTTATCGGCAGCGGCGGCGAAGTATCAGGCGAATGATTTTACTATCGGCGACAGCACGGCGGCGACACCGCTTAATACTGCTGGTTATCGGTTTAATGCTCCAAAGTCAGTAAGAAATAATTCGCAGACCTTAAAGCTGGACTTGAATGTTACTTCTAATCAACAGATTTTCGTGCGGGGAAATTTTATCGAAGACGCGGAAACTTTCGCGCCGCAATTCCCGGACACACCGGCACCGCGTTTGTGGGAACATCCGTGGGGGATCGCCGCCGGTCATACCTGGACGATTTCTAACAGTCTGGTCAACAACTTTCGTTACGGTTACACGCGTGACGCTTTTACCAGCCAGGGCGATGCGACCTCCAACAACATTTCTTTCCGGTTTGTTTATTCGCCGCTGACTTTTGCCCGCGACATCGCCCGTGTTACGCCAGTGCAAAATTTCACCGACGATCTTTCGTATATCTGGAAGGAACATACATTTCAATTCGGCACGAATGTCAGGTTGATTAGCAACCGGCGCACGACTTACGCCAGCGCGTTCGATTCGGCGGTCACAAATCCGTCGTTTTATCCGGGCGGCGGTTCGTCCGTGACTAATCCGATCAACACTTTTCTGCAAACCAATTTCGGTTATCAGATTTCCAGCGGAAACGTCAGCAACGTGCAGAACGCCGTGACCGCCGCCATCGGGCGTTATACGCAGTATGCCTCGAACTTTACGTTTTTGCGCGACGGTTCGCTGACCGCTGCGGGAACGCCGAGCGAACGTGAATTTAAAACCGAGGAAGTTGATTTTTATGTGCAGGACATCTGGAAGGCGCGTTCCAATTTAACCGTTACCGCCGGTCTGCGTTACGGCATCAGCAATCCGGTTTATGAAGCGAGCGGCTACGAAGTCAAACCGAATATAGGTTTGGGTGAATTGTTTCGCCGCCGGGCGGAAGGCGCGGCAAACGGGACACCGTATAACGAACCGGTCGTGCTTGATTTGTCAGGGAAGGCAAACGGCAAAAGTCCTTTGT
>JAJAZE010000593.1 GCA_026785925.1 Pyrinomonadaceae bacterium | reverse complement strand
TTTTTACGGCGCGTCGAGCGGTCAGATGACGGTGGTCGGCGACTTTGACGAAAAGGAAATCGCGGCTCTGACGCAGGAGATTTTCGGCAACTGGAAAAGCGCGAACGGTTTCACGCGCATCAAGCAGGATTACCGCGCCGTCGCCCCAATCAACAAATCGTTTGAAGCACCCGATAAAGCGAATGCGTTTTTCGTCGCCCGGATGAACGTCAAAGTGCGCGACGACAACGCCGATTACGCCGCGCTGACTTTAGGAAATTATATGCTCGGCGGCGGATTTTTGAATTCGCGTCTGGCAACCAGAATCCGGCAGAAGGAAGGTTTGAGTTACGGAGTCGGTTCGAGTTTTAATGCGAGTGCGCTCGACGAAAGCGGTTCGTTTTTTGCCACCGCTATTTACGCGCCGGAAAACGCCGACAAATTGGAAGCGGCGTTTAAGGACGAACTCGCCAAACTCTTAAAAGACGGTTTCACGCCGGAAGAAGTGACGGCGGCGAAAACCGGCTTGCTGCAAGGCAGACGGCTTTCCCGCGCCCAGGACCGCGAACTGTCCGGGCGTTTGAACAATTACCTGTTCTTAAATCGCACGATTGCGTGGGACGCGGATTTTGACGGAAAACTCGAATCGCTGACGGTCGAACAGGTCAACGCCGCGATGCGGAAATATATGACACCGGAAAATATCACGATTATCAAAGCGGGTGATTTTGCGAAGGCGAAAGCTAAGAAGTGAGCAGTGGGCGGTGAGCGGTGAGCAGTAAGCTGTAAAGAGGCGGAAGCGAAGTATAGACCGAGCTTTCGCTTTTTCACTGCCTACTGCTTACCGCTCACTGCTCACTGCTCACCTTTTTTTGTGTTAAAATTTCGATTGTTAAAGCAATGGAAACGAACGAAGGCGACGAACTGATGAAGATTTACGGCAAACGCATTCAGCGTTGCTACGGCTGTTTTATTCCGTATCATTTGAAAGATATGTATCTCGGCGAGGATGTTACTTATTTTTGCGAGAACTGCAAAGACGAGACGATGTTTCACTTCGCGGATTTTTCAAAAATGCTCGACCAGACCAAACTGCGCGAAGTCACCGAACAAGACCATCACCATTAAATTTCGATGAAAAACGTCACGCTTCATATTGAAACTTACGACGGCGCAAAAACCGTCGCGCTCGAAGACGAAACGTCCATCGGGCGCACGGATGCCGCACGAATCGTTTTGGGCGACGGCGGACTTTCGCGGCTGAACACGACGTTTTTCCGCGACGAAGACGCGGTTTTCGTGGTTGACGAAAATTCGACCAACGGAACTTTTGTCAACGGCGAACGAGTTTCGGGCGCACCGCGTCAGATTTTCGACGGCGACCGCATTAAAATCGGGACTGAAACAACGATTCGCATCGAAGTTGGCGAACGAAAAAACGCGGCGGCGACCGGAAAACCGGGAGACGAGGAGACAAAGAATCGAAACGAACAGTCAACCGCCGCATTGCCGCCGTCGCCAATCGCCGCGCCGCAAAATCCGCAAGTTTCCAATTTGCCACCGGAAAAGGCTCCGATAATTTTAATTGCCGCCGCCGGTTCGGTGTTTTTGATCGCGTTTCTCGGCATCGCGGCTTATTTGATCGGCAGCCGTTATGAAAATCTTGCGGCTAAATCCAAAAGCAAAACGACGATGAAAATGGCTGCCTCAGCCGCGATTCCGATTCGCGTGGTAGACCCGCTCGGCGGCGGCGACATTGATAATCTCGACGATTTGATTGAAGCATGGGAAGTGCAGGACGCGGCGTTTGAGGCGAAGGATTTGGTGGAAGTGAAGATTTCAACCGACGCGCCGCAGTTGGCGGTTTCGGTCGCCGATTGGGAAAAGCAGCGCGCCAAAGCGATGGAACGCCGCAACGCACCGACCGGTGTGACTTCCGGCGTTTCGATTCCGCCGGAGCTGCAGGGCAACATCGGCAAACAACTGGCGCAGTTTAAGATAATGGGTTTGACCCGCGACAAACTGCCGAAAGATTTCGTCGCGCTCGCCGAAAAACGAATGAACAACGAACTTGTTGAAGTGCCGCTCGCCACCGAATTTTATTATCTCGACAACATCGGCACGAGCGTGGATTCGTCGCCGTTCAACGTCTTCGACATCAACACCAACGGCAGATCGCCGCTCGCGCCGGATTCGCCGGGATTCTCGATTCTGCAAAAACTCGCCGCCAATTACAACGGTCAGAAATACGATTTGAGTGTTCCCTCCGACCGCGTGCAGATGAAGCGGCGGCTGCTCAGAATGTTTCACCCGGACGCGAAAGCCGTTCTGGAGGAAATCGCCGGAGCGTATCACAAAAAATTTAACCGCCCTCTGAAAATAACTTCGCTGACGCGCTCGCTCGAATATCAGGTTGATTTGTCCCGCGCCACTTCCAACGCTTATCGCGGCGCGACTCCGCCGCATTCGACGGGCAGAACTTTCGATATGGCTTATATGCAGATGACGGCGGAAGAACAGAATTTTATAATGGCAAAATTCGCCGAACTCGAAAAAGCCGGTCGCGTGGACGCACTCCACGAACGCGGACAAACCCCTTGTATTCATACTTTTGTTTTTCCCAAATAACTCGAGTTTCAGGTTTCAGGTTCAAGGTTAAAATATGCGCTTGACTTTGAACTTTGAACCTTGAACCTTAAACTTGAATTATGGCGGAAACCGAAAATTCTAAAAAGCAAACTTTTACCAATCTGGCTCGCAGATTGGGCAAACTTCCCAACGATAAAAAAATTGTTTCGCTGGAGATGAGCGCGGCTCTGGCGGGCGTTTCCCTGCGCGTCAGCCGCGAATTCGTTGAAGCCGTGCCGAAGGCGGCGAAAATTTTGAGCGCGGAAGATATTAAAAATTGGGCGGAAATGGGCAGGCGTTTGGCGATGGGCAACAGCGACGTGGGCGCGAAATTTTTTATTGACGGCGCGGGCGAGTTAAAAAAAGTCCCGGAAAAAGCGCGTCCGCTGGTTTTTCAAATCTGCACGCGCCAGCTCGTTTTATCGAGTTCGATTGCGCTCGAAACTTTCCAACTGATTCCGACTTTAGCCAAAGAAATCGGCGACGAAAATCTGTTCGCCGACATTTTGAAATTGGCATCGGAAATCGCCAACCGTTCCGCCAAACACAGCACGGATTTTTTGAACAAAACGCCGAAAGTCGCCGAATCCTTGAAAAAGTTCGGCGATGACAAATCGGAAGTCGCCGCCTCAGTCGTCGCGCTCGCGTCGCATTTCGCTAATCGAACCGGCGGAATGACGGCGGATTTGTGGCAGATTTTGCCCGCCGCGCTTGAAAAATTGACTGCCGCGCAAGCGATTGAGTTAACGAAAAAAGCGGGCGAGTTTCTGGAATTCGGCGGCAGCGTGACGCTGCATTTTGTCAGCGCGGGCGGCGAAGTGATGCGCCGAGTGGACGGCGTTTTTGAAGATTGGCGGCAGGTTTTGTTGAAAATGGCGGCGAGCGGCAACGCGATTTTGATTTCGTTTATTCGTTCCAGCCCGAATTTTTTCGCGCAGATAATGACGCTGCAAAAAAAATCCGACGTAACCGAAACGGCGCGGAGAGTTCTGCAATTGGTCAAAGAAATCGCCGCCGCCGATGCCGAATCCGCGCTCGCCGCGTTTCGTTCGAGCGCACAGGCTCTGAAAAAAGTTTCGCTCGCGCAGTTTGAAGAATGGATTCAGACGGGTTTGGAGAAGAATAAAAACGAGAGTGCAAAGGCGCGGAAAAGTTATTTCGCGCTCGAAACCCGCAACAGCAACCAGCTTTTGCAGGAAGCGCAGACGGGTTTGCCGCTCGAAAATGTGCAGACGGTTTTGCGGATTTACATCGAAGGTTTGACGGGCATCGAAGTCGAGATCGCGCCCTTGACGGCGATGCCGCAGGAATCGCGCATCGGCGACGGGAAAACGATTTATCTGCCATCGAACGTCAACGAATTTAGCAGCGACGAGATGGATTTTCGCCTTTACAAAGTTCTCGCGGCGCACGGCGCGGGGCAGATTGAATTCGGAACTTACGAAAAAGATTCGCTCGGTTTGAAAGCCGCCTTCGCCGAACTTTCCGCGCTGTTTGAGGCGACCGCCGACCAAACCGACGCATTTTCGCTTGCCGGTTACATCGAAGATGTGCAGAAAGGCGAACGCGCTTTGTCAGAAGAGGAAACGGCGCGGGAGATGAAAAAGGCGAAAAAGAAACTGCCGAAAAACTCCGATTACAAAGCGGTTTTGCAGATTTTCCCGGA
>JAJAZE010000592.1 GCA_026785925.1 Pyrinomonadaceae bacterium | reverse complement strand
GACGGCTTACGTTTTGTTCGTTCGCCTTCTGTTAGTGAGAATTTTGGAAGACAAAAATCTCATCAACCGCATTTTCACCAACGGCGGAATGACGCTCTGGTTTGACCACATCGAGGAACAGTATTTGAAACACGCCGAAGGGCGCAGCACCGATTTTCTTCTGCCGATTGCTTACGAATCGGCACAGCATATTTACGCGCATTATTATTCGGAAGCGTTCGTTTTCGACTGGTATAAAGCCGACCGCAATTTAATCGTGCAATTGCTTCATCGCCTTGCGGGATTCGATTTCGCCGACATTGACCGCGACATTATCGGGCATATTTACAGCGGCTACGTCAAGAGCGAACACAAACACGAAAGCGGAATGTATTACACGCCGATTACGGTGGTCGAATATATTTTGAACCGCGTCGGCTACAATGGCGCGGGCGTTTTGGGTCAGAGTCTGCTTGATCCGTCGTGCGGTTCGGGCGCGTTTCTCGTGTCGGCTTGCCGTCGTCAAATCGAAGTTCAGCTTGATTATTACCGGCGCAGCGGCAAATCGAAAGCGGATTTGTCGGTCGAAGAAATCCGGCAGATTCTCAAGAGCGTCAAAGACAGCATTTTCGGGCTTGAGTTAAATCCGTTCGCCTGTTACCTCGCCGAAACCAATCTGCTGATTCAGGTTTTGGATTTGATAAAATTGGCGCGTGAGAAAGGCGGCGATGTGACGCTCAATCGTTTTAATATCTTCAACACCGATACTTTGCGCTACGAACCGGAAACCCGCGACCGTCTGCGCGGAATGCCGTTTCCCGCCGAAGAACTCGAAGAAGCCGAACAAATCAAAAGCGGTCTGGCGAAATTTGCCGAAGGCTTCGATTTCGTCGTCGGCAATCCGCCGTATGTCAAAGCGAACGAAGGCGCGGAAGGTTTGCTGGCTTATCGTGAAGAAATCAAAAAAGATCACCCGCTTCCTTCGGTTCGCAATTGTTTGGTAATGCGTTGGGATTTGATGATTCCGTTCGTTGCGCTCGGCGTTTGTCTTTTGAGAAATGAAACGGGAAAGTTGGCGATGATTACGAGCAGCGCAATCGAACAAGTAAATTATGCGGCAAAGTTGAGAGATTTTTTAATTGAAACCTGCCAAATTGATGAAGTTTCTTTTTTCCCCAAAGTTAAACTATTTGAAGACGCGGCAGTCGAAAATACTATTTTCATAATTACGAAAACCGAACCGAGCGAAATGAGTCAAACCTTGCGTCTCTGGCACGAAACGAAAATCGGAAACGTCGTTAAAGAAGAAAAGATTTCTCAACAAACATTCGGCGAAAGAGTTTTTCGTCAAACGATTTCAACGAATCTTTACAACGACACGACCGAATTAAAAAGCATTTGTTACATCAGTTTTGCAATGCGGCTTAATTCCGCTGACGGTTCCGATTTGAAATTTGAAAAAGATGATTTATTGTCCGTCGTTAAAGACAAAACGCATCAGGTAACTTATATCGAAGGCGAAAATATAACGCCTTATGAAGTAACGGGCGTTAAGTTTTTAGAATACGGCGTAGGACTTCGCGCACCCGACGGAATTTACCGCCAAACATTTCCCGAACTTTACGACCGCCGCAAAATAATGCGCGGCGAAACTTCGTCGGCGTGGCTCGACAACGGCACGGCAATCGGCAGCGGCTGGATGTTCTGCAATCATTCGGTCATTCTGTTCGCCTTG
>JAJAZE010000591.1 GCA_026785925.1 Pyrinomonadaceae bacterium | reverse complement strand
TTTGTCCGCGACAGTGTAGATATTTTGAAAAAAGGCGGACGCTTGGCGGTGATAACTTTTCATTCTCTGGAAGACCGCATCGTCAAACAAACTTTTCAGAATCTGGCGGGAAAATGTTCCTGCCCGCCGCGCCTCCCGCAGTGCGTTTGCGGCGCAACTAAAGAAATTGAAATTTTGACCCGCAAGCCAATCGTCGCGGGCGCAGCGGAATTAGCGGAAAATCCGCGTTCGCGCAGTGCAAAACTTCGCGCTTGTTTGAAAATAAATTGAATAAACTCGAATTCAACCGGAGAGGCGTTATGAACAAAAGGAAACAATCCGCCAAAACTCAAACTCAGACGAAACGGCGTGGCGGCGACCCGATTCCCTGGAAGTATTGTCTTTTGACGCTCTGTTGCGGTCTGCTGCTCGTCGTCGGATTTTTCTTCGCGGCACGTTCGCATTTTTCTTCGATTGATTTCGGTATCAAAAATTCCCGGCTTCGCAAACAGATTGACGAACTCGAAGGCGACAAACGCCGACTTATTTTGTCGAAGGAAATCGCGCTGTCGCCCGCCGAGATAAAAAAGGCGGCGAAGAAAATCGGCTTGACGGAAATGAACGCGAGCAATATCGAAGTTTATCGCCCGAACCCGAACGCGGTTAAAGAAAAGCCGAAAGTCATCGAGAAACCGAAACTCGAATTCCTCAACAAGCCGGAAGAAGTTAAAAAAGAAGTAAAGAAAAGCGAAGACAAACCCGAAAAGAAAGCCCCGGACGCGAAAGATAAACCGGAGCGAACGAAAGTGCAGTTGGCGAAAAAATAAATTTGGCGGCGCACGGGCGAAAGGTAAATTGTTTTCTAAAACTTTCGGAACAAAATAAAAAATGGCAACACGCTTGAAAAAAGTGACGAACAGGAAAAATCCGAGACAGACGGCTTTCACACGATTTATGCTGATCGTCGCTTTTTTTATTTTATGGATCGGCGCAATCGGTGTGCGGCTCGTGCATCTGCAAATTAACCAAAGCGAATGGCTCCGCGAAAAGGCGCAGGATCAGCGGCGCGATGAAGTGAAAATCAAAACGCTGCGCGGCACAATTTACGACCGCACCGAACGGACGCTGGCGATGAGCGTCAAAGTCAAATCGCTCTACGCTGACCCAAAAGAGATTGACGACGTTGAATTTACCGCGCAGCAAGTCGCCGCCGCGCTGAAAATCAAACCGGACGCAATCTTGAAAGATTTGCGCGAAGCCAAAGAAAATAACAAAAGATTCGTCTGGTTGGCGCAGAAGCTCGACGAAGATACGGCGCAGAAATTAAACAAAACGCTGGACACGGCGGATTTGAAAAAGTTCGACGCGCCGAAATTCAAAGGTCTGCATTGGCGCGAAGAGCAAAAACGCAGTTATCCGTATAAAAATTTGGCGGCGCAGATAATCGGTTTCAGTAACGCCGAAGATGTCGGACAGTCGGGAATCGAACAGTCGCAGGAAGAAAGTTTGCGCGGCGCGGTCGTCAAATCGTGGCAGGACCGCGACCGTCTCGGCAGAGTTTATGACCAATCGGAAACCACGCGCCAGCCGCCGAAAGATGTCGTTTTGACGATTTCGCACTCGATTCAGTACAAAGTCGAACAGGCTTTGGAGAAAGGCGTGAAAGCCAGTAACTCGAAATCCGGCACGGCAATCGTTCTTGACCCGCGCACCGGCGAGGTTTTGGCGATGGCGGCGTATCCGTCTTTCGACCCGAATCGCTACACGGAATTTCCCGCCGAAAATTACCAGAACAAAGCGATTCAGAGTATCTATTCGCCCGGTTCGATTTTCAAAATCGTCGCGTATAGTTCGGCACTCGATTTAAAAATGATTACGGCGGATTCGATGATTGACTGTTCGAGAGGTTTTATCGAAGTCGCCGGACACCGCTTTAACGATCCGCACGCGACGAAAACGATGTCGTATATCGAAGCGATGGCGGTGTCGAGCAATGTCGCCGCCATAAAAACCGGTTTGTCACTTGGCAAAGAAAACTTTTACGGGTATGCTCAAAAGTTTGGTTTCGGACAGCCGACCGGAATCGAATTGCCCGCCGAAGCACGCGGGCTTTTTCGCGCACCGCAGACGTGGAACGGCGACAGTCTGGCTTCGATGTCCATCGGCTACGAAATCGGCGTGACGGCGATGCAGATGGCGACGGCTTACGCGGCGATTGCCAACAACGGTGTGCGGATAAAACCGCATATAGTTAAGGAAATCCGCGATTCGACCGGCAAGGCAATCTCCGTTACGGAAGTAGAGCAAACGCCGATTGTCAGCGCGGAAGCGGCGCACGGACTGCGAAGAATGCTGCGCGAAGTCGTCTTAAAAGGCACGGCGAAACGGGCGCAGTTAAACGGTTACACGTCAGCGGGAAAAACCGGCACGGCTTGGAAATATAACGCGAAGATCAAACGGGTGGACGCGGGAAAATACGTTTCGTCTTTTGTCGGAATGGCTCCGGCGGAAAATCCGGCAATCGTCATCGTCGTCGTGATGGACGAGCCGAGCGGTGGCGCGCGTGACGGCGGACAAGTTTCCGCGCCGGTTTTTCGGGAAATCGCCGAACAGATTTTGCCGGAAATGAACATCGTGCCGGACAATACTATTCAGCAGGAGAATCTGACGGCGCAGGTAATTCCGTCGGAGATTGAAAAAGTCGAACTGCCGGCAACAAACGACGCGGAAATTGTCGAAAAAGGAGATTTGCCAAAAAAAGAATTGAAAAAAATCGCCGAAAAAGTCGCGGTCGGCGAAACGATCAAAGAAACTAAGAAAGTTGAAAAGCAAACGAAGCCGGACGCGAGAAAGGAAGACAAATCGCCGAGTGAAGACAAAAAAATCAAACCGAAACCAGCGATTGTGACGACGGAAAAGAAAAATAAATCGTCAACCGAAAAGGTGAAAAAGAAAACTTGAAAATCGAAACTATTATCGAATATATGAACGCCGATGCGTCAAACTTCAATCCCGCTCTGCTGGAGGCGCGAGTCAATTCGTTTGCGACTGACTCACGCCGAGTGCAGGCGGGCGAAGTTTTCTTTGCGTTTTCGCAGCCAGATTTTCAAAATAATTGTTTCAACGGCGAGTTCGCCGATTCGCACATTTATATTCCGTCGGCGTTTGAGAAAGGCGTGGTCGCCTGCGTTGCGCGGCGCGATAGATTTGCAGAACATCGAGCAATTTTGGGTGAATTTGCAGATCGTCTGATTTTCGCCGACGATGCGATTCTGGCTTTTCAAAATCTGGCGCACGGCGTTTATCTCGAATGGAAGAAGCCGGTGATTGCCATTACGGGCAGCGCGGGGAAAACGACGGCGAAAGAGTTAACGGCGCACGTTTTGGAACATTCGGGCAGGAAAATTCTCCGCAATATCAAAAATTACAACAACGGTTTGGGTTTGCCGATGACGGTTTTGAATTTGGCGAAAGACGATTCTTACGACGCGGCGGTTTTGGAGATGGGAATGTCCACGCCGCACAATGAAATCGCTCGATTGTGTAAAATCACGCCGCCGGATGTCGCCGTTGAGTTGAATGTTTTGCCGGTTCACGTCGAACATCTCGGCTCGATTGAAAATGTCGCCAAAGCCAAAGCCGAGTTGATTGAAGGTATGAAAGCGGACGGTACGGCGATTTTGAACGCCGACGATTGGCGCGTCGCGGCAATGCGCGATTTGCATAAAGGTCAAACGATTACTTTCGGAATCGAAAACGCGGCGGACGTTTCGGCGAGCGAAATAAAAATGGAACGCTTCGGCGAAACGAGTTTCATATTGAATCTGCCGGATGAAAAAGCCGAAGTTAGATTTGCGCTGTCGGGCAAACATAATGTTTTGAACGCGCTCGCCGCCGCCGCCGTCGGTTTTAGTTTCGGAATGTCGGCGCGAACAATCGCCGACGCTTTGCAAACCGTCGAGCCGCCGCCGCAGCGTGGGGAAATTCTGCATTTCGCCGATAATTTTACGGTCATCAACGATTCGTATAACTCAAATCCCGCCGCGCTTTTGGGAATGGTCGAAACTTTAGTCGAGGGCGGAAGTGAAGCGAAAAGGCGAATCGTCGTCGCCGGAGAAATGCTCGAACTCGGCGCGGACGAACGGAAAATTCACGCGGAAACCGGCGCAAAGTTAGCGGCGAGCGGAATAGATTTTTTAATCGGCGTGCGCGGTCTGGCGAACGAAATGACGAAAAGCGCAAGCGCGAATAATTTGAAAGAATCGAGATTTTTTGAAAATTCCGACGCAGCCGGTGAATTTTTGGCGAACGAAATAAAAGCGGGCGATTTGGTTCTGGTCAAAGGTTCGCGCGGCGTTCGCACCGAGAAAGTGATTGAAAAATTATTAAGCAAATATGAATTGGAGAATCGAGAAATAGAAAAAGAATTCAACCGAGGATAGACTGGATTGACGAAAGGCAGCGATCAAAATCTAAAATCCGCAATCTAACCGATGCTTTATTACTTTTTATACCAATTCATTTTTCAAAATTACGGGCGCGGCGGCGAGTCTATTTTTTATAAAGGTCTGAATGTCATTCAGTATGTGACGTTTCGGACGGCTTGGGCGACCATTACCGCGCTGCTGATTTCATTGCTTTTCGGCAGCAAAGTTATCAGAAAATTGACTGAATTAAATATCGGGCAGGAAATTCGGGAAGAATTGTCGCACGAACATCAAGCAAAAAAAGGCACGCCGACGATGGGCGGCATTTTGATTCTCGGCGCGGTTTTTCTTTCGACGATTCTCTGGGCGCGGCTCGACAGTTTATATCTGTGGCTGGCTTTGGGCGCGACGACGGCGTTCGGTTTAATCGGTTTTGCCGACGATTACATCAAAATCGTCAAAAAGCGCAGTATGGGTTTGACCGGCTGGCAGAAAATACTCGGACAACTGCTGACCGCGCTGATCGTTTGGGGTTGTTTGTGGCTTTTCGCCAATTATCCCTGGAATTTGAGTGTCCCGTTTTTTAAGGTGACGGCGATTGCCGAGTATAGTCAATCGGTGACGTGGATCGGTCCGATAGCTTATCTGGTTTTCATCGTTTTCGTGCTGCTCGGTTCGTCAAACGCGGTGAATTTAACCGACGGAATGGATGGTTTGGCGGCGAGCATCACGTTTATTGCGATGGCGGCTTTAACGGCTTTGACCTATGTTTCGAGCGATGCCCGCTGGTCGGAAATTTTGCTCATCACGCACAAACCGGAAGCGGCGGAGTTAACGGTTTTCTGCGGCGCGATGGTCGGCGCGAGTCTCGGTTTTTTGTGGTATAACGCGCCGCCGGCGGAAGTTTTTATGGGTGATGTCGGGAGTCTGGCAATCGGCGGTGCTTTGGGAACAATTGCGATTTTGACGAAACAGGAGTTTTTGCTCATCTTTATCGGCGGCGTTTTTATTATCGAAGCGGCTTCGGTAATGCTCCAAGTTTCTTATTTCAAATTTACGAAACGCACGGCGGGCAAAGGCAAGCGTATTTTTTTACAAGCTCCGCTGCACCATCATTTTCAGCTTTTGGGTTGGAAAGAGCCGAAAATCGTTTTCCGATTCGTGATTGTCGGAATTTTATTTGCGCTTTTGAGTTTATCAACTTTGAAATTGCGGTGAGGTGAATTTTAACAGGATGGACAGGATAAACAGGATAAATTCAATTAGTAGGGAAATAAGTTTGAAAACTGGAATATCTGTTTAGAAAACTAAATAATCCTATAAATCCTGTCTATCCTGTTGAAATCTTTGGCTAATCAATTGAAATTAGAAGGCAAAAAAACTTTAGTTCTCGGCGCGGGCAAATCGGGTGTCGGCGCGGCGCGATTTCTCAAGAAACACGGCGCGACGGTTGCGCTGCACGACAAAAAGCCGGTTGCCGATTGGTCGGAAGAAGCGCGTTCTTTGAAAGATGGAAAAATCGGTTTGATTGACGGGCAGCTTCCGTCGTGGCTGCTCGACCAGATTGATCTCGTCGTTATTTCGCCCGGCGTTCCGACCAATTCGATTCCGGCGCGTTATGTTGACCGCAAGGACGGCGAAGTAATCGGCGAAGTCGAATTGGCTTACCGATTTATGAAAGGCAGAATCGTCGGCATCACCGGCAGCAACGGCAAAACGACAACGACGACTTTGATCGGCGAAATTTTGAAAAACGCGGGAATTGAAACACAAATCGGCGGCAATATCGGAACGCCTTTGATAGATTTAGCGGAAAGTTCGACCGATAAAACGTGGACGGTCTGCGAACTTTCGAGTTTTCAACTGGAGACGATTGTAGATTTTCGCCCGAACGTCGCAGCCGCTTTGAACGTCACGCCGAATCATCTCGACCGCTACGATTTTTTCTCGGATTATGCCGCCGCGAAACATCGTTTGCTGATGAATCAGACGGATGAAGATGTCGCAATTTTGAACGCCGACGATGAAGTTACGGAGAGTTGGGCGAAAGGTTTGAAGGCGAATGTCGTGCTTTTCAGCGTTAAAAAAGAATTGGAAGAAGGCTTGTTTTTGCGCGGACGTGAACTTGTTTGTCGCGCCGACGGTAAGGAAAAGATTTTAACGACCCGCGACGAAATCTTCTTGCGCGGTCTGCATAACGTCGAAAATGTGCTGGCGAGTCTGGCGGTCGGTTTAGCTTGCGGCGCGTCGCCGGATTCGATGCGCGAGACGGTGAAAAATTTTAAAGGTGTCGAGCATCGCCTCGAATTCATCGCTCGAATTGAAGGCGTGAGTTTTTACAACGATTCAAAAGCGACATCGGTTGACGCGACTTTAAAAGCGTTGGAAGCATTGAGCGAAAGTGACGGCAAAACAGTTTTAATTTTAGGCGGACGCGGTAAAAACGCGCCGTATCAGCCGCTCGTGCAGTTGATTGAAAAATCGGTTCGCCAATTAGTTTTAATCGGCGAAGATTCTGACAACATCGAATCGCAGTTGAAAAATCACGCTGGCATCGTTCGCGCCGAAAATATGCAAGATGCGGTAAAAAAATCATTCTATTCTGCTGAAAGCGGCGACGCGATTTTGCTCGCGCCTGCGTGCGCGAGTTTCGATATGTTCAAAAGTTACGAAGAGCGCGGAACGATTTTCAAAACGGAGGTTTTAAATCTTAATTTCAAAGTGCAGAAAGGAGAAGCGAGATGAAATATATTTTTATACTGTTGGCTATCGGTTTCGGTTTAATTCAAAGCAGCGAAACCGTCGGAAAAAATTCGATGGAAAATTCAAACGATTCAAATAAATCGGCTGCGCGGCAGACGAAAGAAAAAGTCAAATATGACCGTTTGCCGGAGAACATCAAACCAAAAACGGAAGTCCGGCGAATCGTCAAGAACAGAAAAGGCGAAACAGTTTCTTTTGAAGTAACGACGGTCGAAAAGCGTCTGAACGAACTCAAAGCCCGTTACAAAAACAATAAATTAGTTGACCGTAGCGGAAGGGAAATTCGATTCTTTGAACCGCTGTGTCGCGGCGTATCGAGAGGTTTTGAAGGCGACGCGCAAGACCAAAAAGCGAAGGATCTGGAACTTGCCGAATTGGAAAAAAAATACACGGTGCTGATTTTGCATTGCGACCTGCGGAAAATGATGTGAATCGCTTGATTTTTATTTTTTAGAAATGACTAAAAAACTCAGAATAGATTGGTTTATGTTTGCGATTGCCGCCTCACTCGCGTTGTTCGGCGCGGTGATGGTTTATTCGGCTTCGGCAATGATCGCCCTCAAAGAAACCGAAGGCGCGAGCCAATTTACCTATTTTTACAAGCAATTCGGTTTTACGTTAATCGGTTTGGCGGCGATGTATGCGATCAGCAAAGTTGATTATCACCTTTTACAGAATAAAACGGTCGTCTACGCAATTTTGATTTTCACGGGATTGCTGCTGCTGTCGGTTTTCGGTTTTCCGTCAATCAACGGGGCGCGGCGTTGGATTCGGTTTCCGGGCATTTCGTTTCAGCCGTCGGAAATCGCCAAAATCGCGCTGCCGATTTTTCTCGCGTATTTTTTAACGAAAAACGAAAAGCTGATCGGCGATTTGAAGGAAACCGTGCTGCCGTGTCTCGGCGTTCTCGGCGGTTTGGGCGCGTTGATTATGCTCGAACCGGATTTGGGGACGACAATGGTTTTATGCGCGGTTTTCGTCGCCGTCTATTTTGCGGCGGGCGCGAAATGGACGCATATTTTACTGACTTTGGGCAGTCTTTTACTGCTCGGCACGGCGGCTCTGGTTTTGTCGCCGTTTCGGATGAAGCGGCTGTTCGCCTTTTTAGACCCGTGGGAACATTCGGCGGACGGCAGTTATCAAGTCGTGCAGGGACTTTACGCCATCGGTTCGGGCGGGATTTTCGGCGAAGGTTTTGCCAAAGGTCAGCAGAAAC
>JAJAZE010000590.1 GCA_026785925.1 Pyrinomonadaceae bacterium | reverse complement strand
GTTCCGAACATTCATACGGATAGCGATAAAGGTAAATGAATGCGTCGGTCAATTCCTGCAATTGCGTCGAACTCGTCGTGATTTCCAAACCGCCGAACTGCGGGAAAACATCAGGCGGCGTTTGGACGGGCTGAACAATCGCGCCGTTCTGGTCGGTCGTGCCGTAAGTCGCAAACGCTTCGGTCGTCGCCGGTGTCCATACGGGCAAGGAAATTTCCGCCGCGTCGGTGAATTTCCCAGCCGTCGCCGCGATTTGAAAACGCGCCGTGCCAGCCTTTTCAGCCGAAACCGGAAAACGGATTTCCGCGCGGTCGTTCGGCGCAATCACAACTTTCCGTCCGCCGCCGCTAGTTAAAGTAGCGTTTGTCGCTCGAACCGCAACGTCAACCGTCAACGGTTTGTCGGTTTGATTCTGAACGACGACGGGCAACTCAATTTTATCGCCGAAGTTCATAAAGCGCGGCGCGGACGGGCGAACCATCAGCGGCTGTTTCGCCGTGATATTCGATTCGCCTTTGCCGAACCGTTTGCCCGTGTCAACTGAAACCGCCATTATGCGATAACGAGTTAGATTGTCGGGCAATTTTATCGGCACCACCGCTTTGCCGTTTGAATCGGTTTCTACCGACGGCGCGAAAACGGCGAGCGCGTTGAAATTTTCACGGAGATTGATTTCAGAAATTTCTGTTTCAATACGGATTGCGTCATCATCTGCTTCGGCTGAAATATCGCCTCGCTTTGCTTCTCGCTTCATTGCAGATTTTGGGGCGTTCATCGCACCAGCCGACATTTGAACCGATTCACTCATCATCATTGGCGACGACGGAACAGGCGGTGGCGGCGGTGCTTTCACGTCGTCGGGATTGCCAAGCAAAACGTCTTTCCGCAAATGATAATCGGTTACGCCCGCCGCGCGCGCCGTGTAAAAAATGCTCATCGGATCAGCAAGTTGATAACCCGTCAAAGCCAGCACCGATTCGTCAACCACGACGACCGCGACTTCCGAATTCGCCACCGGCTCGCCGTTTACATCCGTGACCGCGATGTTGATTTTCGTCTGCCCTGCCGGTTCGAGCGTTTTCGCTTCGGGTTCGGCGGAGACATTTAACTTTCTCGAATCAGTCGAAATCGGCAGATTTATCGCGCCCGTCGCAAACGCCGGACGATTCGATAATTTCGTATCAACTTCGCCTTTGTCGTTCGTCCGCGCCGTCGAGCCGACCAAATCAACCTGCGCCGTGATATTCGGCAGATATTTTTCATCAAGCGGAATTCGCAAAACGATTGAAGATTCCTTCATCGTAAAGCGTTCGGTTTTCACCAAACCTTCGCGGCGCAAAGTCAACACGCCTTCCGCCGGTGTGAACGGCGCAAGCACGAGAATTTCCGCGACATCCTTCGCCGCGTATTCTTTTTTGTTCGGAATAATCTGCGCTTCTTCCTGTTCGACGTTACGCTTCGGCACGGTTTTTCCGCCCGCGACCCAAATCGTAATTTCCGATTCGTTGAACCGCTCGCGGTCGTCCATCACATTCGCGGAAATCGTATAACGCCCGCCCGCTTTCGCCGTAAATTTACAAACCACGCCTTTGTCGGCTGATTTGATATTACAAGTCTGCTCGTCAATCGTTTCCTCTTTCCACGTGCCTTTATCAAAAGTCCAATCCTTCAAAATCGCTTTGATTTCGACATCGCGGTTGGCAATCAATTTCCCGTCAATGTCCGAAACGATTGATTCGATTTCGATGTTCTCGCCCTTTTGCACGAACGTGCGCGGCGATTTTATGCCGACGTATAAATCAGCCGGATGCACGAGTAGACTGGTCGAACTCGCAAAAGTTTGGCGGTTCACGTCCTGAACCGAAACCTGCGCGTTGATGTTATAAGGTCGCGGCGGTTTGACCGTCTCAAAATCAATTTTCAAAAGATGTTTGCCGCTCGCGTCCGTCACGCCTTTAAAACTTCGCGCCGAACCGCCGCCGCGATAACCGCCATCGTAATCGTAATTTCTCCACCACGGAATCCACGTTCCGAAAGTGTAGTCGTCACGATTCGGCGGCGTGTAATTGGTCGGCGATGCCGTCACCGTCCAATTTGCATCGGCGTTCGCCAAACCGCCGCCCGCGAAATATTTTGCTTCGACCGAAACATTCGCCGAACTGCCGACGAAGTGCGGTGCTTCGGTCTCGACTTTCGCCGTCACTTCAAATTCCGGTCGGCGAAATTCCTGGACTTGAAAATAATGAACCGTTGAACTGCCCGCGCCGTTAATCGTGACGTTCGCCTGACCGAGATTCATGTTGTCGGGCAGAGCGAATTTGAAATCGAACGCGCCGAAAGCGTTCAGATTTGTCGCGCCTTTGGCGATTTCGTTGTTCTGTGCATCTTTCACCGAATAAGAAATCGCACGGTCAACGTCGCCAATCGGCTCGACATCGCCGAATTTGCCCGCCGTGATTTTGCGGATGTAACCTTTGACGTTGACTTCCTCTTTCGGACGATACATTTTGCGGTCGTCAAACGTGAACCAGCGCAAATAATCGGACGCGGTTTTCCGATACCAATTTCCCGTTTCCTGCCAGTAATAATCGGTATTTTCCGGCAGAAACGCCACATCTTTTCCCTTACGCGCAATCAAAAGATTTTGTTGTTTCGGTGATTCGACAGGCAAAGACAAACGCAAAATTCCGTTCGCCGTCGTGTTCTTCGTCTGCGCTTCAGCGACAATTTCCGTTTCCGCAACTTCGCCGTTTGCGTCAACTGTCTGAGTTTCCTTTATCGTCTCGTCCGAAGTTCCCCAACTCGTCAACCAACTCCACCAACTCGTATTCGTATCTTCACCGCTAACTGCTGACTGCTGACTGCCAACTGTTCCGCCGTTCGGATAAATCAAAAGTTCCGCGCCGCTGATCGGTTTGCCGGTTTTTAACTCGGTGACGAAGCCGACTAATTCCTGATTGTCCACGAAAGCGTCAAGCCCGATATTCGTGCTTTGCGCCCAAGTGAAAATTCGTGTGCGGTCGTATTTATCGCGTTTGACGGTCGGCTCGATGTCGAGGATTAAATGTCCGAAACCGCCGTTTAAAAATTCCGTCAAATCAATGCGCGTTTCGACTAGTTCGTCAGGCGTGTTTTTGATTTGCACGATTTTATCGGAAACCAATTTTCCCGGAATCGTCGGTTTTTGCTTGTCATCATCGTAATTAATGCGGCGCAAGTAACCTTGAAACTGCTGCCAATCGGTCGGCTGCACCGAATAAATTCTGACTTTCACCGAATTATGATTCGTCGAATAAACCGAATACGCCGCCCTTGCGGTCGGGTCGAGCAGAATCATCGTGCCGCCCTGCGAATATAAACTTTGTTCGGCGGAACCGACTTTGAAAATCGCCGCCGCGGGCGCGTTCAAAGTTTGCCCGAAAACGTCTTTGAGCGATGCGTCAACCGTCGCTTTATAAACGGTGCGCCCTTTTTTATAGCCGTCGAAATAAATATAATTTCCGCTCGGATAAATGTTCAAACCTTCGACCGGCGGCTCGACTTTGACCATTTCTTTGGTGAAGTTCGACGCATCAATCGGGTTGGAAAATTCCATCAGCCACTGGCTGAACGGCGAGCAATTTTTGCTGCCTTCATATTCGCAGAAGCCTTTGACGTATTTCATCGCGCCGTAAGTTTGAAAGCTGAAACTCTGCGCTTTGGTCGTCGTCAAAGGTCCTTCCGCCGACGGCGTTCCTTTTTCAACCGTCACCGTAATTGCAGACGCGGCGGGCAAAGCATTTTCGGTCGTGCCGCCGAGCGTATCGGTTTTATCGATTATCGCCAGCGCGCGAAAAGCGAGCCAGCGTTTCGGCTGCGCCTGTTTCGCGTAATAGGCGATGCTCGCGTCTTTTTCGATTTCTTCCGGCGTTGCAGGGCGAATCGGCAACGCTTTTCCGCCGCCCGAAACTTTGATTGTCCGCAAAACGGCTTCCGCGTTTATTTCCTGATCGAACCGGATAAACATCAGCGCGTCGCGCCGCGTCACCTGATTCTGCGGAATCATCGTCTCGACTTTCGGCGGCGGCGTGGTGAACGTCCAAACGACATCTTTGGCTAAAGTTTGACCGTTCGCCGATTTGGTTCCGGCGGGAACTTTCGCGGTGAATTTCGTCGCCATCGGCAAACGCTTTGCCGCGTCGAACATTAAAGTTTTCGTTCCCAGCCAACGCCATTTTCCTTCGGTTGACGGTGATAACTGCACCGGCACAATCTGCGCGGCTTGTTCCTGCGACGAAACGGCGACCATCGGCTGTGAAAACGTCACCGACAAATCGGGCGCGAGATTGACTTCGCCTTCCGGTGAAAAGCGAACGACTTCGAGCGTGTTTGATAAGTTCGGATTCGGCGGATTTCTCTGGTCGGACGCGGGAAATTTGACGGGAATCATCTTTCCGGTTTTCGGCGCGGGCAGTGTGCCGACTCTTTTTGCAAATTCGGTTTGGTCGTCGGTTCGTTCCTTGATCGGCGGAATGCGTTTCAGCAGATTCGACGTTTCGTTTTCGGATAAAGCGTCGGTTTTCGCGGGTAACTGCTTTTCGCGCGTTTCCGCGCCCGATTCGCCTTCGCTCAGGCGAAATTTCAGTCCGTTCGGGATGTTTTCCATATTCGTTGTCCGCGTTTTGCCGCGAATCACCTGAGCGTTCGCCGTTAAAATCAATTGATTGCCGATTGGCGCAATCAAGCCTAAATAAACCGCTGCAATCAATGTCAAAGAAATCAGTCGTTTCATATTTTTGGGGAATCTTCGAGCGTTCGATTCGTTTGAGCGCAGAAGCGGGGAAATAGTTGCGTTGCGCTCACATCTTACTTTAGTTTTGAATTTCAAACCAGCTTTTGCCGTTCTTCAAAAGCCTCTTCGTTTTTGGGAACGTCGGACGAAATCGAATCTTGCAAGAAATGCCCGGTCGTCAATGTTACTCGCAATTTCTAAAAGGTTTCAAAAAATCCCTGATTGTGATATTTATGACTGATGTTACGCAACGAATGTTTTTTCGGGCTTTGCCCGCCGATGTGCGGGAAGGCTCCGCCTTTCCGGTCGCTGCTCTCTGAAGTTTTGCGGCTGTGCCGCCACCGTGAGGCGCAGCCTCACTAAAATCAGGAGAAATTTAACGGAAAGGCGAAGCCTTTCCGCACATCGAGCGGCACAGCCGCATTTTTGCGTAACATCAGTTTATGATTCATTACAAAGTGCGTAATTCACGCAGAATTTATTTTTGAAAGTTTTGTTGTTTGAGGATAAATCTATCAAAAACTACATCCTGACCGCTTTTTCTATCTTTCTCTTTTCATTCTCTGCTTTCGGCGCGTCGTTTGTCGTCAACAGCAACAGCGACGACAGCGATACCAATCCAGCCGACAACTTGTGTTTGGATGCCAACGGCAACTGCACTTTGCGGGCGGCGGTGCAGCAATCAAACGCCTTGGCAAGCAATGACGTAATTACGTTTGCGGCGGGGCTGCCGACCATCACGTTTACGACGAACACGGAGATTATCGTCAGTAACGCCGGAACGCTGCAAATCAACTGTCCGGGCGCGAATGTCCTGATCATTAACGGCGGCACGAGTTTCGACCGGATATTTAAAGCGAACGCAGCGACCGTCACGTTTGCCGATTTAACTTTAACCGATGGAGGAACCAACGCGACTTTCGGCGGCAGCGATCCGATACAAGACGGCGGTGCAATTCTTGCAACCGGCGGTTCGCTGACAATTCAGCGCGTTAATATCACCGCCAATTACGCCGGTTGGGGCGGCGGACAGAGCGGAATCTTCGGCGGCGGCATCGTCCTGAACGGCGGAACGCACTCGATTCAAAACTCG
>JAJAZE010000589.1 GCA_026785925.1 Pyrinomonadaceae bacterium | reverse complement strand
CCAAAGTTTTCTACAAATCGTGGAAAATATCAAAGAATTGGCTGATTGCGGTCAAGAATTCATTAGCGCAAGTAGCTGATTATGAAATACTTAAAATGCTAAACGCATTCTAGCAAATTCTATTCCGCTCAGTAATGACTGGAAACATAATTAATAACGAACTTTTGATTATGTTCGAGAGAAATTTTGAAACATCACTAAAACTTTTCAATTCTTACAGCGTCGTCGAAATGAATAATTTTCTATTAATGGGACACAATCCTTAACTTGTCATCTCCTTAAATTCATTTTCGCTCAAAACCTTCACGCCTAAACTTTCCGCCTTTGCCAATTTTGAACCTGCGTCCGAACCGGCGACGATGTAATCGGTTTTTTTACTGACCGACGAAGAAACGCGCCCGCCGCGCTCTTCAATCAATTTCGCCGCATCATCGCGTGTGAAGTTTTCCATCTTGCCGGTTAAAACAAAAATCTTTCCACTGAAATTTTCGTTCGCGTTTCCCTGCGCTTCGCCGCCGATTTCCATTTTCACGCACGCCACCTGTAAGCGTTCAATCAAATCGAGATTGCGCGGATTATTCATCCAACCGAAAACACTTTCGGCGACGGCTAAACCAATTTCGTGAATCGCGTCGAGTTCTTCGACCGTCGCTTTTTGCAGATTCTCAATCGAGCGATAATGCCGGGCTAGAATTTTCGCGTAACGCTCGCCGACGTGCCGGATGTCTAAGCCGTAAATCAATCGGTGCAAAGCGCGTTCTTTGCTCGCGGCGATTTGTGTTATTAAATTCGTCGCCGATTTTTCCGCCATTCGTTCGAGTCCGGCAACCGTTTCGAGCGTCAGTGAATAAACGTCGGCGACATCTTTGATTAAATTCAAATCAACCAATTTCTCGACCAGCACGTCACCCAAACCTTCGATGTCCATCGACCTGCGCGAGGCGAAATGCAGAATTCTGGCTTTCACCTTCGCCGGACAATCGTGATTCGGGCAGCGCGTAACGGCTTCGCCCGCCGGACGCACGACCGTTATCGAGCAAACCGGACAAATGCGCGGAAACTCATAATCGCGCTCGCTGCCGTCGCGTTTCGATTCGATAATTTGGAGAATCTGCGGGATAATCTCGCCCGATTTTTCGATCAAAACCCAATCGCCGATTTTGATACGCAAACGCTTGATTTCGTCTTCGTTGTGCAGCGACGCGCGGGCGACGGTCGTGCCAGCCAATAAAACAGGTTCGAGATAAGCGACCGGCGTTAACGCTCCGGTTCTGCCGACCTGCACGTTGATTTCATTCAAGCGCGTCGTCGCCTGTAAAGCCGGATATTTGTAGGCAATCGCCCAGCGCGGGGCTTTGTTCGTCGCGCCGAATTCTTCCTGCAAACGGGTCGAATTTATTTTGACGACCACGCCGTCAATGTCGTAATCGAGTTCATCACGCATCGTCTGCATCGCGCCGCAAAATTCGATCACCGCTTCGATGTTCGCGCACAAACGGCGATGCGGATTAACGTGAAAACCGGCTTTTTCCAGAAACTCGAATGATTCCCAATGCGTCGCAAACATTTTCGACGCGCCCGACAAAACATCATACGGAAACAAATCTAAACGGCGAGCGCGGACGACGGTCGAATCGAGCTGCCGCAAAGTTCCCGACGCGGCGTTGCGCGGATTGGCAAAGGTTTTTTCTTCCTTCTCCTTCAACTCTTCGTTGATGCGTTGAAACTGTGAACGCGATAAAAACGCTTCGCCGCGCACTTCGAGTTTGCCGGTAAAATCATTTTTCAACTTCAAAGGAATCGGGCGAATCATCTTTACATTACTGAAAACATCGTCGCCCGTCGCGCCGTCGCCGCGTGTCGCACCGGCAATTAAAAATCCGTTTTCGTAATGCAGCGCGAGCGATAAACCGTCAATTTTCAGTTCCGCGACGTAATCAAACGCTCTGCCGTCGGCGAGTTTCCGGCAGCGTTCGTCAAACGCTTTGAGTTCGTCAATGTCGTAAGAATTATCGAGCGACATCAGCGGAACCAGGTGCGTGAACGGCTTAAAACCTTCGGCGCGTCCGCCGACTCTCTGCGTCGGCGAATCTGGCGTAATCAGTTCAGGATTTGCGGCTTCGAGTTCCTTTAATCTTTCGAGCAACTTATCAAATTCAAAATCCGCAATCTCCGGCGCGTTGTTTTGATAATAAAGCTCGTTGTGACGATTAATCTCGGCGCGTAGATTTTCGATTTTGGCTTGGATTTGACTAGAGAAAAGTGATGACATTATTCATTCCACCATTCAAAATTATTGTCTTTTTTCTTATCGAAAAGATGGTCAAGTTTTCTAGCAAAAAGTCTTCTTCTTTTAAGATCGTGATAACTATTATCCAAACTTTTCAAATTTTCTTTATATTGCTGAAAATACAACTCCAAATCATCTTGAAGTTGGTTACGAAAAATAATATTTTTTCCGCCACCTTTTATTTAGACTTTTGACCAAACCTCTCATAGTTCGCTCTGCTTTTTGAGCGCGTTTTTTTGGTTTTAGTCTGGTTTTTCTTTCCTTCTCATTCTTTCGGCAACGCGCGTTTGATGATTTCCACCTCCGTTTGCCATTTCTTGACGACTTGGTAT
>JAJAZE010000588.1 GCA_026785925.1 Pyrinomonadaceae bacterium | reverse complement strand
GGACGAATATATGTCCACCGAACATCTTCTGCTGGCGATTGCCGACGAGAAAGTCGGCGATGCGGGACGCATTCTGCGCTCGAACGGCGTGACGAAAGAAGACCTCGAAAAATCTATCGTCGAGATGCGCGGCGGAGCGAAGATTACCGATCAGAACGCCGAAGAAAACTTTCAGGCTTTGGAAAAGTATTCGATAGATTTGACCGAACGCGCCAGGAAAGGAAAGCTCGATCCGGTCATCGGGCGCGATGATGAAATCCGGCGGACGATTCAGGTTTTATCGCGCCGAACGAAAAATAATCCGGTTTTAATCGGCGAGCCGGGCGTTGGTAAAACGGCGATTGTCGAAGGCTTGGCGCAGCGAATTATTTCGGGCGACGTGCCGGAGACTTTGAAAAATAAAAAACTGGTCGGGCTTGATTTGGGTGCGATGCTGGCGGGCGCAAAATATCGCGGCGAGTTTGAAGACCGTTTGAAAGCGGTTTTGAAGGAAATCGAAAAATCGGACGGGCAAATCGTTTTGTTTATTGACGAGCTTCACACGCTCGTCGGCGCGGGCGCGTCCGAAGGCGCGATTGACGCTTCAAATATGCTGAAACCGGCACTCGCGCGCGGAATGCTGCGCTGCGTCGGCGCGACGACTTTGAACGAATATCAGAAATATATCGAGAAAGACAAAGCATTGGAGCGGCGTTTTCAGCAGGTCTACGTCGGCGAGCCGAACGTCGAGGATACGATTGCGATTCTGCGCGGATTAAAGGAAAAATACGAAGTTCATCACGGCGTTCGGATTAAAGATTCGGCGATTGTCGCGGCGGCGACTTTATCGAATCGTTATATTACCGACAGATTTCTGCCCGACAAAGCGATTGATTTGATTGACGAAGCCGCGTCGAAACTGCGAATCGAGATTGATTCACTGCCGCAGGAAATTGACGAATTGGAGCGTGAAATTCTCCAACTCGAAATTGAAAAACAGGCTTTGCTTCGTGAAACCGACGACAAATCGAAATCACGTTTGACCGACATCGAAAGACGAATTGCCGATTTGCAGGAAAAATCCGGCGCGATGAAGGCGAAATGGCAATCGGAAAAAGACGAAATCCAAAAGATGCGCGAAGCGAAGGAAAAGCTGGAAGAAGCCAAATTGCAGCTTGAACAGGCGCGCAACGCCGGTGATCTGAACCGCGCCGCCGAACTGCAATACGGCGAAATTCCGACGCTCGAAAAGCAACTGACCGACGAACAGGCGCGGCTTGCCGAACTGCAAACCGACGGCGTTTTTCTCAAAGAAGAAGTTGACGAGGAAGATGTCGCGGAAGTCGTGGCGAAATGGACGGGCGTTCCGGTGACGAAAATGCTCGAAGGCGAAATGCAGAAACTCGTGACGATGGAAGATCGTCTGCGGAAAAGAGTGATCGGTCAGGACGAAGGTTTGATCGCGGTTTCCAACGCCGTCCGCCGCGCCCGCGCCGGACTTCAAGACCCGAATCGTCCGGTCGGTTCGTTTATCTTTTTAGGTCCAACCGGTGTTGGTAAAACCGAAACTGCTAAGGCATTAGCCGAATTTTTATTTGACGACGAACGGGCGATGATTCGGCTCGATATGTCGGAATATATGGAAAAACACGCGGTCGCGCGGATGATCGGTGCGCCGCCCGGCTACGTCGGTTACGATGAAGGCGGGCAATTGACCGAAGCCGTGCGCCGTCGTCCGTATTCAGTGGTTTTATTTGACGAAATCGAAAAAGCGCATCCCGATGTTTTCAATATCTTACTGCAAATTCTCGACGACGGACGCTTGACCGATTCTAAAGGCAGAACGATTGACTTTAAAAATACCGTGCTGATTATGACCTCGAATTTAGGTTCGCGTGAGATTCAAGCGTCCGCGCTGGTTGACACGCCGGTTAAAGAAATGGTTTTGGGCATTTTGCGCGATCATTTTAAGCCGGAATTTCTCAACCGGATTGACGACATCGTGGTTTTCAAACAGCTTGCTAAAGAAAATATCGCGCAGATTATTGACGTTCAGCTTGAGAAACTGCGAAAAAATCTTGCCGAGCGCGGCATTGCGATTGTGCTGGACGATTCGGCGAAAGAATTATTGGTCGAAGAAGGTTACGATCCGAATTACGGTGCGCGACCTTTGAAACGCGCCATTCAATCGCTGATTCAAAACCCTTTGGCGGTGAAACTTCTAAACGGTGAGATTACGGGCGGGCAGACGATTCGCGTTTCGGCGGACAACGCCGCGCTGAAATTCACGCCCGAAGCGGCGACCGCGACGGCGTAAAATTATGAACCGTCAGGAAAATGAAAAGCGTAAAGAAGATTTCAAACTGTTTCTGAAAAATTCCGCGCTTTTCACGACCTCGGCGGCAAACTTTTTGAAAAATTACCAATATGATAAATGGTTTGATAAACTGAAACGGACGAATTATTTATCAAATTTTATGAGTTGGTTTAATAAAAAGACAATGAACGAACAAGATTACAACGACGAAGAAATTATCGAAGGCGAGACCGAAGAAGTTTTTTTGACGGACAAACAAGTTACGGACGAACCGAAAAACGCGAGTGTCAAATCGCCGGAAGTTGCCAAATTGGAAAACGATTTGCGGGACGAGCGCGTCCGGCGCGAAGCCGCCGAAGCGAAACTCGTCGGTGTGCAGGCGAAGTTTGACGAACTGAAAACGCAGATGGAACGCGAAACCGCCGAAATGCGCCAGCGTTTGATGAAAACTCTCGAAGACCGCGCCAAGCAGGGACAGTTTAATTTTTTGACGACGCTTTTGCCGGTTTTGGACAATCTGAATTTGGGCATCAAAGCGAGCGAAACCGATGCGTCGTTTGAACATTTGCTGTCGGGCGTGAAGGGAACTGCCCGAAGTTTTGAACAGGCGTTGACCAACGTCGGGGTCGAACCGATTGCGGCGGACGGCGCGGCTTTCGATCCCGAACTGCACGAAGCCGTCGAAATGATCGAAACCGGCGCGGAGAATGACGGGAAAATCGTCGTCGAATTTTCACGCGGCTATAAATTCGGCGACAAATTGCTGCGTCCGGCGCGTGTGCAGGTCGGCAAAGCAATTTCAAAATCGGTCGGCGAATAATTTTTATGGGATTGGCGAAATTGAAAACCGCAGATGTTTCCACGCCCGAAGATTATTTAACTTTCGAGCGTGAAAGCGATTCGCGCCACGAATTTCTCGACGGCGAGATTTACGCGATGGCTGGCGAAAGCCTTTCGCATAGCCGCGTTTGTATGAATTTGGCGCGTGAAGTCGGAAATAAATTGAAAGGCAAACCGTGCGAAGCGTTATCGCCGAATATGAAAGTGCGAACTTCCAACGCGAGTTTGTTTTCATATCCAGATTTGACGATTGTGTGCGGCGAGCCGCGATTTCACGATGTCAAAAAAGATGTGTTGACCAATCCGAAAGTGGTTTTTGAAGTTCTCTCGCCTTCGACCGCCGACTATGACCGCACGACGAAATTTCAAAGATACCGAATGGGCAACGAAACTTTGACCGATTACATTCTCGTCTCCCAGGACAAATGTTTCGTCGAACATTTTAGAAAATCGGCAAACGGCGATTGGCTTTATCAAAGTTACGCCGCGCTCGAAGACGATTTGAAAATTCAATCAATTGACTGCGAATTAAGTTTGCACGAAATTTACGACCGCGTGGAATTGACGTTGGAAACGGAAGAATTTGAGGAAGACTAAGATGAATCTACAATTATTAAATGCTGAAGAACTCGGTATTAAGCTGGAAGTTGCGGGTAATTTGAGAATTTGGGAAGCCTCGCCGGTTATTAAACATCAATTGGAAATTGACCGTATTCGTGATTCGATTAAAAAAGTTGAAAACGACGGAGTGACTTGCGAGTGTATTGACATCGCCGACATCTATGTTCAATTTGCCGACGGTTCTCTAAAACGTCCCGATGTTTCGATTTTTTGCGAGTTGCCGAAAGAAATGGAAGAGGCGACGAAATCGGTTCCCGAAGCCGTCATCGAAGTTATCAGCAAAAAATACGAAGCGAAAGATTTAGAAATTTCGCCGCCGATTTATCTGGCGAACGGTGTCAAAGATGTGGTCGTTTTTAATCCATACACGAATGAAGTCGTGCATTTTCGCCGGGACGAAACGCGCAATTTAGCTTCGCCCGTGGAAATCGAATTTGAATGCGGCTGTCGCTGCACGGTTTAATTTATTCTTTGAAACACGCAGGTAAAAACCTTGCAATTTCATTGCAAGAATTTATTACACTTTCTTTTCTTAGTCTGAAAAGAACAATCAAGTGAATTTTATTCGCGTTCCGATTTCAAAACCTCTGCACTTCCAGT
>JAJAZE010000587.1 GCA_026785925.1 Pyrinomonadaceae bacterium | reverse complement strand
GCTCGATTCTTCGATTCATTATTTGCAGGATTCTTTCGTTGAAATCGAAAATTTGAAGATTTACGGCTCGCCCTGGCAGCCGCGATTTTTCGACTGGGCGTTTAATTTAATGCGCGGCGCGGAACTCGCCCGGAAATGGAAGTTGATTCCCGATAAAGTTGATATTTTAATCACGCACGGTCCGCCGTTCGGTATTCTAGACGAAGTGCCTCGTCAATATTTTATTGAAAATACCGGCTGCGAAGAATTGCGAAAACGAGTTGAAGAAGTGCGCCCGAAACTTCACATTTTCGGACATATTCACTGCGGCTACGGCGAAACCGAAAAATTCGGCGTGAAATTTATCAACGCTGCCAACTGCGACGAAAGTTACGCGCCCGTCAACGCGCCGATTACTTTCGAGATGTAAAAAGCATTATTCCGGCTGCTCTAAACGAAGTCGGGTAATTTTTTTGGCTGCGCCGGTTTGTTCGTCAACCTCAACCACAATCGCGCAAATCCAGACTTCGCCTTTAGCGTGTTCGGCGCGTTTGGCGGGAAATTTGGTGAAGCGTTCGATAATCTGATTTTTTTCCATTCCGATGACTCCGGCGTAACTGCCCGTCATTCCGACATCGGTAATATAAGCCGTGCCGCCTTCCAGAATTCGTTCGTCCGCCGTCTGAACGTGCGTGTGCGAACCATAGACGACGGAAACTTTGCCCGCCAAAAACCAGCCCATCGCGTATTTTTCCGAAGTCGCTTCGGCGTGCATATCAACCAGACGAATTTTCACGTCGTCGGGAATCAATTTGAGTGTTTGCTCAATCACGCGAAACGGATCGTCAACCGGCGGCATAAAAACTCTGCCCAAAAGATTCATCACCGCGATTTTACAGCCCCCGAATTCGCCGATGAATAATCCGCTGCCGGGCGTGTTCGGCGGATAATTAGCCGGACGAATAAGGCGCGGATTTTTTTCGAGATACGGAATTATTTCGTGTTTATCAAAAATATGATTGCCCGAAGTCATCACGTCGAAACCGCTTTTAAAAAGTTCGTCGGCAAGCGCGGGCGTAATCGAAAAACCACCGGCGACGTTTTCGCCGTTCATCAGCGCGACATCAATTCGATATTCTTCGCGCAGACTTTTTATCTGATCGAGAACAGCAATTCTGCCGGGACGCGCCACGACATCGGCGATAATTAGAATGTTCATAAAAAATCAAAAGGTTCAAAGTTCAAGGTTAAAAATTCAAGGTTAAAAAATATAACTTTGAACTTTGAACTTTGAACTTTGAACCCAAAAAAAGTCGGCGAAAAAAACCCACAGAAGCCGTTCCAAACGCTTGAATTGAACCTATTAATAATAGGTGGGTGGCATTCTGTCCAAATAAATTTGCACATCAAAGCCGGTTTCTACGGCAAATCTTTAACTGTGAAAGACTGCACCGAAACGGCGGCATTTGCCTCCCGTTCTTCAAGTGTTGGCTCAATTATTGATAACGCCTGGTCACGCACCCCGCAGAGTTTTCAACGCCTGAAAAGATTGTAGCAAATTCGATAAAAAAACAATAGAGGTTCGAGAAATTTAATCCATCGTTTTGATAAAAAAATCGTAAATTTATGATTTTACCCGCTGACCGGCGAACTTCGTTTGAGCAGATTTCTGACCAGCATTTTTTCGTCGGCAGTAATATAGCCTGAAACAAATAACGTCAGGCAGTAAATAATTCCGCCGCCGCCGACCGAGATAAAAAACGAACTCCAACTTAGAGGAAAATAGTGAGCGATAAATTCTTGAAAAATCGCCGACAGAGCGATTGCTGCGCCGAGCAGTGCGCTCAATCTAAACCAAAATTTAAGCTGGATTTGTCCGAAGAACCATTTTTCAATATAAAACAGCGAAAGAAAAACGACCGCGAATCCGGCTAAACGGGCAAAGGCGATTCCGGCATTGCCGTAATTGTCGGTCAGAATCAAAACCAGAATCACGTTTATCAGAGTGCAGATAGTGAAAGTAAAAGTGTTAAATTGCGGAAAACCCAAACCTTCGGTCATCTGCCAGGCGATAGTTTGCACTGCCAGCAAACTAAACGTGGTCGCGTGAATTATCAGTATCAGATGAGTTTTTTCAGCAAATTCGGCGTTCATCCACAAGGTCAAAAAATCGCGGCTGTGGATAATTACGGAAGTTTCAATGAAAACTACTAAAAAACAAACGACCTTCGTGGCTTTTGAATACAGCCGCAAAAGTCTGTCCGGCTGATCTTTCAATTCGCTGGCAAGCGGAAAAACGACGATTACGATGCTCGAAATAAAACTGTGGATGGAAATCGCCAGCATCATCGGGACAACATAGTAAGTTAAATTTTCCGTGCCGAGTTTTCTCGTAATCCAGCCGCGCTCGAACAATATAAACAAGTTAGAGATAATCTGTTGACCGATCACGCCCGCGCTGAATTTTAAGACCGTGACAATCGTCGTTTTGGGAAATCTGAAAGTAATTCCGAATTCCGGCAGACAGCGTTTCGCACTGATGATAAAAAACGTGCAGCTCGTGAAAGTTATCAGCAAATTCCAACTGAGCAAGATGAGCAATCCGTAGCCATTGAGGGCGAGAAATATGTTGCCGGCAATGATTCCCACGCTGTTAAAATTCGTAATCTTGGAAAACACGTCAAAGCGGTGAATGCCCTGCAAAATCGAATTAAAAACTTGATTAAGAATCAGGAAAAAAAGCGTCAGCGAAGCGATGTGCAGAGCGAAAACGGTTTTGCTCTGATCTTCCGCCGCAATTTGGAAAACGTCCGCGACCAGATAATCGGCGGCGGCGAAAACCAGCAAAATGACCGTGATTCCGACCGACACGTTAATGAAAAGCGTCGCCGAAATGATGTCTCGAATCTTCTCATTTTCGCCATTGGCACGATATTCGGCGACGTATTTCGTGATCGCGCGACCGAAACTCAGATTGAACGAGTAAGCGATAAACCCTAAAACGAGCGCGTAGATTCCGTAATCTTTATCGCCGAGCGAACGAAGAATTATCGGCGTAGAAACGAAGCTCAGAACGAGCGGCAAAATCCAGGTGGAAAGTCCGTATAAGACATTTCTAAAAATGCTTTTGCTGGTCTGTGATTGTCCGGTGTTTTCCATAGAGAAAAAAGGTTAAAGATAAAGGATGAATCAGTTAGATTTGATTCATCCTTTACCCTTTATCCTTCATCCTTTAACTACTGTTCGGTTTCGACTTCTTGGGGCGCGGAACTGTCGCGGTATTTTAAAACGCGGTCGAGCATTTCGGCGCATTCCGCGCTGCGGGAGGCGAGTTGCGAGTCGGATTGCTGTTGTTGATTTCTTAATTGGTGAAATTCGTCGGCGATGTGCAGCGCGGCGAGAATTGCGACTTTGAGCGAGTCAACCGTCAATGTTCCGCTCGATATTTCGCGCATTTTGCCGTCCACATATTCCGCCAGCCGCAGAATGTAATCGTTATCGCCATCCGAGCGGATATTGTAAGTTTGATTGTAGATTTCGACGCGAATTGACTGCGCCACCGTGTCGGTTTTTCCTTTCCCGTTGTTGAGCATAAATTTTATCGGTGAACCGCTTCCGCCACATCGGGTTCGATAATCGTGATCGCGTCGAGCATCGCTTCGACTTTTAGTTGAATCGCGTCGCGTTCGCTCATTAAATCTTCGACTTTTTCTTCGAGCCGCGTTTTTTCCGACAAAAGATTACTAACCTCGTGACGCAGCGATTTCATTTCGCGTTCGATTCGATCTTTTTCCTCACGCAGTTTGCGGACGTTCTCAATCGTCAGATAAATTTTGTCTTCGAGATGCGAAAATTTCTCCATTCCTGCCAAACCGTTCATTGGTTTCTCCCCCAAAGATTACTCGTTAAACGTTCCGTCTGATTATGTTTATTTTAACGGAAAACTTCAAGTGATTTATCAAATTATTTTACGACGGAAACAAGATCGCCGCAAAGAGGCGCAGGAATCGCAAACAAAAAAATCCGATTTGTTTTGATTGTTATTTGCGCTTTTTGTGCTTTTTTGAGGCTCTCCTTGTCTTTAAAATCTTTGCTGCGCGTCCAAATTCGCCTTCAGAACTTGCAGGATTTGAGCGTGTGCGGTTTCTACTTCTTCGTCGAGCAGCGTCCGCTCGTCGCTCCGGTATGCCAGCCGAATCGTCATCGAACGCTCGTCGTCGGCAACGCCTTTGCCCTCATAAACGTCAATGAATTCAACGCTTCGGCACAATTCGTAATTTTGATCGGAAATCGTTTTTTGGATGTCGGCGAAACCGACGCGGCGTTTGACCAGCAGGGAAATGTCGCGGACGCTCGATGGATAAATCGGCAAAGGACGATAGATAATTTTCCGCTCAACGGCGGCAAGCAGCGTCTGCAAATCAACTTCGGCGACAAAAACCGACTGCCGAAATTTATAAGCCGCCGCAATTTCGTCGTTCAACCGTCCGATTGAGCCGACCGCTTTCCCGTTCAAACTGATCTCCGCCGCTTGCCCGTTTCGCAAATGTGAAACGCTTGCCGGTTGAAAATCCAGCGGCGGCAAGTTCATCGCACTGACGGCTGCTTCCAACGCACCTTTGGCATCGTAAAAATCGAGGTCTCGAACGGCTGATGCCCTATTTTGCGCGAGTTCGCTGCCGGTTAAAACCAGCGCAAAAAGCTCGCGTTCATTCGGCAAATCGTTTTCATTATCGGAGGCGGAAAAAACCTTGCCGATTTCAAATAATTTCAAATCGCGTCGCTGATGATTAAAATTCGTGCGAACCGCACCGAGCAAACCCGACAGCAAACTCGGACGCATTCGGGTCGCGCCTTCGATAATCGAATCGTTCAGCGAAACGTATTTTTCGTCCGAATTTTTTTCCACCAAATTCGGAATCGGATCGAATTTTTCGTCGCTGCCGGCATCAATAAAACTATAAGAAATCGCTTCGTTGAAACCGAGATTTGCCAGCGCGTTTCGCAAAGATTTTTTACGCGATTCAGTCGGCTGATATTCGCCGGCACGAGCAGCCGGCGGCAACTCCTCGCCGATATTTTCATAACCGACAATCCGCGACACTTCTTCAACCAAATCTTCCTCAATCGAAACATCGTGCCGCCAACTCGGAGCGGTGAAAAGTTCTGAGTCCTGAGTCCTGAGTCCTGAGTTTTGCTGCTCGATTCCGAGTGCCTTCAAAATTCGCAGAATTTCGGGTTTTTCGACTTCCAAGCCGGTTAATCTTTTGACGGCAAACTGAATATCGTTCGATTTAATTTCATTCGGCGTGTATTTCGTCGGATAAACATCAACCAATTCTCCGGCAGTTCCGCCCGCCAATTCACAAATCAACTCGGTTGCTCGGTTTGAAGCGCGAATCAAATTCTCAATGTCCACGCCGCGCTCGAAATGGTGGCTCGCTTCGGTCGAAAGTTTTAATTTCCGCGAGGTTTGCCGAATACTTGCGCGGTCGAAGTAGGCTGCTTCCAACAAAACATCAATCGTTTCTTTCGTGATAGACGAATCCAAACCGCCCATAATTCCCGCAACGGCGACCGGCTTTTCCGCGTCGCAAATCGCCAGCATTGTTTCATCTAATTTACGCTCGACATCGTCCAGCGTCTTAATCGTTTCGCCGTTACGGGCGCGACGAACGACGATTCGATTTTCCGCCAGCTTGTTTAAATCGAACGAGTGCATCGGCTGACCGAGTTCGTGCATTACATAATTCGTAATATCGGCGACATTGTTGATCGCGCGTTCGCCAATCGCTTCGAGTCGCTGCTTTAACCAATCAGGCGATTCTCCGATTTTTACATTGCGAATAATTCGCGCCGTGAAACGATGGCATAAATCAGCGTCTTGAACTGAAACTAAATTTTGATTTTCGGTTTTCAGGCTTTGTCGTTCGTAATTCGCAGTTCGTAATTCGCAATTCGTAATTGCCGCGACTTCGCGGCTCACGCCGAGATGCGAAAGGCAATCCGAACGATTTGAAGTCAAGTCAATATCGAATACGAAATCACCTTCGATTTCGTGAACGCTTTCAACCGCCAAACCGACATTTGTCAGCTTCGCCGCTAATTCCGGCGGCGACAAATCTATTTCAACCAAATCTTTCAACCAATTGTAACTAATGTTCATAAACTATTTTTCGATAATTAAAATGGTTTTATCGGAATCTAAACAACGCACCGCTTATCAGTTCGCAAATACTTGAAGACTATTCTGGATTTATGATATTTAAAAGGCAAGAGGCAAATCGAAACTTGTAAAATTCTAAGACACGCGCCGGTCGGCGGTCGGTTCACGCGCCCGCAATTGCAGAATTTATTTTTCCGGCGCATTTTAAAGTTTGACTATTTTATGAAATTTATTCTTATTACCACTTTTTACAATTATCAAACGCCCGAATAGGTTCTGAAATCGCCGACTGCAAAAACTTTCGGCGAGAATTTAGGCTCTGCCGTATTTCGGTGAATTGTTGATTCGGAGTGTCTAAAATATAATGTTTGTGCCAATTATGAGAAAAGGAAAACGTGAAAGATCCTGTCGCCAATGTTTTGCCTATATCTCTTACGATGCCAGAAAATGCCGATACTGCGGCTTCAAATATAAATCTTCCGGCAAGTATCTGTTCGACAAAATCAAACAGGTGTTAAATATTGACCGAGTGTATTCGCTAAACAAAGTCGAGAAACACAGCCGGCGACCAAATCTTTTCGCTCCACAGGAAATTGAAAATATGCTGAAACCGGACAATTTTCGCATCTTGATGTTTCTCGTGCTGGACGATATAGCCTTTCTCGACGAAACGGCGTTGATTGAATTAGGCGAAACATTGATGAAAATTAACGTGAACGAACTTCGGCGTGTTGAGTAATCTAAAAGCCGTTGATAAGCGCGTTATTCTAAAACTTACCCTTCTCTGTCCAGCATCGGCACGTCGGCGATTGTTTCTAAAGTTTCGGGATTTCGTAGCTTGATTCGGGCAATCGGCGCGGGCGGATTATAAATTTCGCTATATTTCATCGTCGGCTTCGATTTCAATTATTTCTCTTTCAAAATCACTCAGTTTTCCTTTATCAACCGGGCGCGGACTCATAATTTTGGCAGTTCTTTTTTCCAAATTCGGAACGACGACATAAACCGTCGCCGCTTCGGGCAATTTCACATCTTCCGTCAATAAAACTCCTTCAAATTCATTTAACCAAATCTTTCAGCTAGTTGTAACTGATGTTCATAAATTTAGAATAAACCGTTTTGTTTTTCTGCCTTGTATTTTTTTATTTTGTATCTCAAAGGGACATTCACTTTGCCTTCAGTAATTGAAAAAAGTTGCTCATTGCCGGTCGAGAAGATTTTCCAACGAGTTCGGTCGTCGTTTACATAAACAAAATAATCTAAATCATCGATATTTAATGCCTGAATGTGTTGAATTGTGAAACGATTATTTGCCCAAAAACCAACGCCGATTTTTATATGCTTCGGTGCTTCGCTGTCGTATTTTGACAAAAATGTTTCTAAAGCTGTTCGGTAATCTTCGTCATTTTTAAATAGCGATAATTTATCTATATCTTTTTGAATATCCCTGCTAGAAAACGCCGCTTTATTCTCTTGAAGATTAGTATGTTTGTCAGGCAGATAAGCCACTATATCAACGAAAACTCTTAGTTGACTGCGACCTTTGTCTATTTGGGGCAGAACTGCTCTATCACCTTGCGAACCGGGATAGCTCTTGGCAATTACCACATAATTATTGGGTCGAAGAATGTCGTGAACGGAAATGTATGTCACTTCATCTTCCTCGACATCAGTGTAAGGTTCAAGCGATGTCGTCAAAGGGAATTCGTTAAAATCAAACGCCTCCGCTGTTTTTTGCCAATGAAAATCCAATATGATGTTTCCGTTCGTGTCTCTAATTTGCCAAACTTTAGAATAAAAGAAAATAGTTTTTAATGCTTTATTGAACTTCGGAAAATAAAGTTTTACAAACTCCGTCAAATCAATTTCGATTGAAGTTTTTGATTGGCTGCGTAAACTCTCGACAACTTCTTTGAATTCTTTGAACCGAAAAAGCCCTGACGCGAGCGAAAACAAAAACAAGTAATCAAAAGCGGTTTTTAACCCGTTCTGCTGAATATAGCTTCTTATTTCGTTTTCTTTCGGAACAGTATTAAACCAGGTGCTTGATTCGGCATTGAACGTCATCGAACATTTGGTCTCGCAGACAGAACCGTAAAAAGCAAGCATACCGCGTTCTGGATCCATCGCGTGTCCGAAACGATTTATTTTTAGGTATAAAGATTGTTCATCTTTATTCCATCTGGTTCGGGATGAATTGAAAACTTTTACACTGACGACTTTTTTCATACTGAAAAACTATTAGACAACTCTCTGAAAAGATTGAATTACTTTTTGGGGAAAAAAGACAGCTACTTGATTATTGTCTAAAATTCCATCGTAATCCGGTGCGAAGTCATCTCTAATTTCCTTTTGAATTTCAATGTATTCTTGCAAAAATTTATCTTGATTGTTTTCAATATAATTATCAATCTTAGTTTCCGACCAGCCCAAATCAAATTTTTCTTCTCGAATATGATTTAAGAAATGTTTGAATAATCCGAAAGTTCCGACTTGTAAATGTGTATCAACTTTGAATAAAGCATCAACGGCGAAGCTAATTTTATAAATCTTTTCTCCAAAGTTTTCAGCCAATTCTCTGTCTAAAGCAATGTAAAAAGCAGGTCCGTAAAATTGGTGCGAGCTTTTAAAATCAATCACAATGGAATCAACGCTTTTAATGACTGCATTTGTGCCGTGATAGCCAACTAAAGTTTTCATATTTGAAGAGGAATTTGAACTCTCTCGCGTTTTAGGTGTAAATCCATTTCAATAAATCCAAGAACTCTTGAACCCAAACTCGTTAAATTTGCTCTGTCGTATTCGGTTGTAGTTTTGATTTTTTCAACCAAACCAAGTTCTTCGCCGTGCATACAAATAAAATTCAACCAATTTGAAAGCGTAATTTTTGTGTAGTTTGTTCCCAGAAAACTGTTTGCAAATTCCAATTTTTGACTATCAATGTTTCGCCCGCGCGGAATCCAAACGCCTTCGGTCAAATGCACAAAACGAAGGAAATAAAGCAAATTGGC
>JAJAZE010000586.1 GCA_026785925.1 Pyrinomonadaceae bacterium | reverse complement strand
GCTCGCGGTTTTCACTTCCGGCGCGTCTTTGCCCGTCCATTCGATTGCTCTCGTATTGGAAAACAATACGCCGCCGCTTGCTTCGATTGCTTTCGCCAGACCGGAAAGATATTTGAGAACGTGAAACTGCGCCTGACGCGGGAAACGCAGACATTTTCCCGTTGCTGTCTACTGCCGCCGATGCCGAACATATTTAATTTTCGTCTCGAAACTCTGCGCCCGACATCAATGTAATGTTTCGCACTCCGCATTTTATTCCTTCATCTGCAATAAATCTTTTGCGAAAAACTAATTTGCAAATCAGTTTTATTCGGATTTTCCGGCGACTTTTTCGATTAATTTTCCCAAAGCGAAAACGCCCGCCACGGCGATTCCGGCGACGACGAGCGGTTTGGCGACGGTTAGAATTTGACGCGCCCGCGTGCCGTATTCGAGGTTGTGCTGTCCCCAGCGCTGAAGCCGCTCGTAAGCCATAATCGCCTGACCGCCGACATTGGCATCCGCGCCCAAACCTTTCAATAACCCAGTCATGGCGTCGCGCAAAACCGGATGCCCTTTGACGAAATGAACCCGCGCGTCGTTTTTATATTTCGCTTTGGCTGAATCATCAAAAACCAGATACGGACATTCCTTTAAATGCTCTTCAAACTGCGGGTCGTTAACATTGCCAATCATAATCGTCGGCGTTCCCTTGAGCCAGATGAGATTGTTCAAATCGTTGCGCCGCAGCATCGAATCAATCGCGCTTTTCACATGACCGATTGTTCCCGCCAGACTCACGCCCGTGCCGACTAAAAAGTTTATCGGCAGGTAATCGAAACCTTCGTGACCGCCCCACGCCGGAATTTTTACTTCGTCAATTTGCCGCCCGACGTATTCGATATTCGTGCGCGTGCCGAGTCCTTGCCGTTCGGCTTCGGCGGCGTATTTAAAGCTGATTTTCGATTTTTCCTGACTCAGAAGTCGCGCCATCGAAACGTCAATCGCCACCGGGTCGGTTGACGCGAGAATACAGCCGCACCAATGTGGCTGATTGGCAATCGGTCCGTCGCCTTCGCCCGCAATCAGCGCGTCCACGACGTTCAAATCCGGCTTGCGGTGCGCCATAATCTCGACAAATCTTTTTATCGAATCGTCGTCGCCATGATGAATTTGCCGCCAGTTTTGATTACAAGTTCCCATCCAATTTTTCAACGCGCCGGAAACGGGTTCGTAGTGATGCGTTTTCGCTTTCGGAACATTAATAATCACGTCCGCGTCGAGAATGGGAGCGGGACGCGGGACGATTTCGCCGCTTGCGAGTTTTACATCTCGGCTTGGCGTGTCGTCGCTTCCCAAATCAACCATTTCCGCGCCTTCGCGTTCGGCAACCGCCGCCACGCCCGTAATCTTCATACATTGAATCGAGTCAAAAAACTCGCCGCTCGACTCGCCGACGATAACCCGCGCCGCGCCCGCTTCTTTTGCCAGCCGAATGAGCGCGCCGACCACGAGTGGGTCGGTCGTACAGCCTTCCTCAGTTCCATAAAAAACCGTCAAATTCGGCTTCAGCAAAACCGTATCGCCCGTTTTGACAAACTTTTTCATTCCGCCCAAAATGTCAATCGCTTCGCGGACGACTTGCAGAACGCGCTCCTGCGAACGATGTTTTTCACTTGTATGCGCTATGGCAACGATTGATTTTTCTGAATTTTCCATATTAGTTTTCTACTCGCTTTTCTCTTTCGCGGCGTCGGCGGCGTGATGCAGAAAATCGGAAACCGTCGCGGCGGCGAAAACTCCGGCGACGATTCTGGTCGCTCGCGGCTGAAAGACCCAACCGAAAGCTAAACCGGCGGCAACCCACGGACTCAAGCACCACGGGCAAGTCAGCAAATCACCGACGGCACGCTGCATTCCCCGCCCGCGCACTTTTTCCTTTATTTCGCTTTGTCCAGCCGGTTCGACGTATTCGGTGAACGGCGCGCGCAGCGGACTCATTACGCGGTCTTTAGCGATAATGCGGCTCAATTTGTGTGTCGCCACGCCCAGCAAAAGCAAATCGGCGAGATTGAATTTACCGCTCGATTCGTTTTCGCTCTTTTGCGCCGCCGCCAGCAGCAGCAGCGCGCCGAACGCCGCGTTATAAACGGCGAGCAAAACCGCGTAAGAGGCGAGCGGCATTTCTTCGCCGCCTTTATAGCCCGCAAAAATTTCTTTAGCCGATTGCCGTTTTTCGATTGATTGTTCGCTTCCCTGTTTCGTCATAAAATTTACTCTCCCCAAGTTTGTTTTTCTCGGAAGATTGTTGGTCATCAGCGCGGTTTTCGCAATGTCGCCGAATCAAATCCGCAATCTTTTCGGGAGCTTCGAGCGGCAGTAAATGTTTGACTTCGGGGACGACAATCAGGCTGGCGTTTTTGATGCGGCGAACGATTTCGTTTTTGAAAAGTTTCGGTGTCATCGCTTCGTCCTGCTCGCCCGCCGCGATGAGAACCGCAACATTTATTTTCTTTACTTCAGATGAAATGTCTTCGCGGCTGCCGCTTTCGAGCCACCATTTCCACGCCGCTTCCGACGTTCGCAGATTGTCGTTTATCGCGCGGGCGAAAACTTCGCCGGGCAGTTTTCCGCCCGCCGCCTGGCAAACCGTTTCCGTGGCGACGCAGCGATTGCCGTGCGAAGCGAGTTGTTTTTCGCGCTCCGTTTCTTTTATCGGTTCGGGTGTCGGCGGCGACGGCGCGAGCAAAATCAGAGACTGCAAATTTTTCGGCTTTCGAGCGGCAAGCGCGAGCGCGATTTTGCCGCCCATCGAATGACCGATAAGCACATAATTTTCAAGCGTTAAAATTGAAATTAAATCCGCAACGTCGTCGGCGTAATCCTTGACCGCGCAATTTTCGGGCAAAGCGTCCGACGCGCCGAACCCGCGCAAATCCGGCGCGACGCAGTGATAATCAGTTGCCAATTTTTCGACGACTTCCGTCCACGCGCCGGAAGAGCCGCCGAAATAATGCAGAAAAACGAGCGACGGGCGCGACTTATTATAATTTTCAACGCCCGCCTCAAGAACATTTAAAATTGTGTCGTTTATTTTGAATTTCATTTGAAAAATCATCCACGAAGGACACGAAGGCTGCACAAAGTTTTTAAAATCCTTTCTTCGTGGATAAACATTCCTTTAAACCTCGACTTTCAGCCGCGCCGGATTGTCGGTTACTTCAAACAATTCGCCGTGCGGCACGATGGTTATTTGCCCGAACTCTTCGAGCAGTGCGCGATAAGCGTTTCCGACCGGGCGAATTTTGCGTTGCAAATCGAAAAGCCCGCATTCGTTGACCTTTCCGCGTTTTTTGCCGAGCGCGGAATCCCAATCAATCTGGTCAATCAAGCTATACCAGGTGAATCCGAGAACCGGCACGCCGTCTTTTCGCATCCGCAGAACATTTATCCATTGCTTCCAAAGCCAGTTCGACGCTTCGTTCGGGTTGAAATGATTCGTTTCGGTGTGCATCACCGGCTTTTTGTAGCGTTCGTAGTATTCTTTCGTGATTTGATACCAGCCCATCACGTCTTCTCCGGTGCTGGTCGTGCCGTCGGGCAAAAGGATTTTTTCGTTGTTCCCGTAATAATCGTTGCCCATCACCTGATAGCCGGGAGGCTCGCCCTTCATAAACCAATCGTATTCCTCGCGCGTCATCCCGTTGTCGAGCATATATTGATAAGCGTCCGCGTCCGGATGATGCGCGTAAAGCAGGTCGAGCGAGAGCAGCCGTTTTTTATTGTCGAGCGCGACTTGCGGCGATTGTTCGGAACGGGCTTCGTGCATATATTCGGCTGATTCCGACTGCACGATAACGCAATCCGGGCGACGCTGCGAGATGGCGTGATTGGCGAGAATGCTCGCCGCGACCGTGTGTTTCAAAGCCGTCACGAAACCTTTGTCGGATTTTAACTGCTCGTTCCAAACGCCGTCTTTCGCGCTCAACTTCGCCGTTACATAAATCTCGTTGACCGGCGTGTAATAACGCACCCAAGGGTAACGCATCGCCACCGCGTCGGCGTATTCGGCGAACAGCACGGGCAGTTCGGGATTCTGAAAATCGCCGATCCAATTCGGCACGCCGAAATGCAGCAAATCGAGAATCGGCGTAATGTTAAGCCGCTGAATCTCGTTCATCGCTTCGTCGGCGAACGTCCAATCATACTTGCCGCGACTTTTATTGATTTTATAATACGGCAAACCGTAGCGCAGAACCTTCAAACCCATCTCCTGCACCAGCCGCAAATCTTCTTTGTAATGCTCGTAATGCCCGCATTCCTTCAAAAGGTCGCGTCTGGTTTTGCCGTTGTGAATCGTCGGGTAACTGCATTCGATTCCGGTGGCGAACATAAAATTTCCGGGAAAACCGTCGGGCAATCCTCTGCCGGACGTTCCCGCCGCGCCGCCGTGCTGGTCGCCCGAATAATTACTGTCGCCCTTTTCTTTTTTTACGATGTCGAGAAATCCTTTTTTAGTCATAATTATTAGAATGATTTAAGAATTATTAACCACAGATGCACACAGATTGACACGGATAAAAGCGAGATAAAATCAATTTGTATTTATCTTAAAAAATCCGTGTTTATCTGTGCTTATCTGTGGTTTCATTTTCTTCGTTTTTGTAGTTTAAATTCGGTCTTTCAGAAAAACATCTGCCGTCCGCAAAGCCAAAGCCATAATCGTCAACGCCGGATTAACCGACAACGCCGACGGAAAAATTGAGTTATCGCAGATATACAAATTCGGGATGTCAAACGAGCGACAGTTTTCGTTGACGACATTTTCCGCCGCGTCAGTTCCCATCCGGCAAGTCCCGATGATGTGCGCGTTACGCTGAAACGTCCACATTTTTTTCGCGCCTGCTTCCGTCCAGATTTCTTTCATCAACCGTTCGGCGTGTCGCGTCATCTGATTTTCGTTGTCGCCGTGCGAAAAATAAACGCGCGGTTTCGCCAATCCGCGAGCGTCTTTTTCGTCCGACAATTCCATAAAATTATTTGAGTGCGGCAAGCAATCGCCTAATATGTTAATTCCGGCAGTGTGATTGTAATCGCGCATTCGCTCATCCAGTTCAGAGCCGAAAACTTTTTCGCCGCGAGCGAGTTGCGACGCATAAGTTACCGGCATCACGCCGATTGATTGCAGCAGATAACCGCCCGCGAAATCCGCGTCTTTCGGGCGATGCGTGTCTTCCGAAATCAAACTGCCGGGAATGCCTTTGTGCGGGTAAATCGCTTCATCGAAAACGCCCCAGATTTGAACGCCCGTGTGCGCCATAAAATTTTTGCCGACTTGCCCGCTTCGGTTAGCCAAATCGTTTATTAACAGAAGGCGCGGCGTTTCGATTCCGCCCGCGCAGAGGAAAACATTTTTGCACGGCTGTTTTTTTGTTTCGCCGTTTTGCGAATAAACGACCGCTTTGATTTTTCCCTGCGAATCAAATTCAAATTCCGTAACAAAACATTCCGCGCGAATCTCCGCGCCGTATCGAACGGCAAGCGGCAGAAAGGTTACGTCCATCGAGCCTTTCGCGCCAGTCGAGCAACCGGCTTGGCAAAACCCGCGATTCGTGCAGGCGTGTCTGAGTCCGATTTCTTCACGAAAGTAATCTTGCGAAAGCGCGGCGTTCGGCGCGGGCGCGGTTTTGATATTTAATTTTTCGCAAGCCGTTTGCATCAATCGCGCCGCCGCGTTCAAAGGCAGCGGCGGCAGCGGATAACCTTTTTTGCGCGGCTTGCCCCACGGATACGGAGACGCACCCGAAATTCCCAGAAACCATTCCAACTCGTCGAAATACGGCTCTAAATCTTCGTAACTCAAACACCAATCTTTGCCAACGCCAAAGTCGCTGTAAATCCGAAAATCATCTGCCTGCGGGCGCGGCGTGTAAGCCGTAAAATGCAAAGTCGAGCCGCCGACACCGCAGCCCGAATTATTATTTCCAAATGCCGGCGGATTGTTCCCCGCGCTTAATCTTTCATCAGTCCAAAACAACTTGCTTTGAGCGCGTTCGTCAGTCGGAAACTTTCGATAATCAAAACCTTTCCCGGCTTCCAAAGCGACGACTTTCAAACCGGCTTGCGCCAGTCTCGCCAGAATCGGCGCGCCGCCCGCACCCGTGCCGATGACGACGGCATCAACCGCGTCGGATGTTGGATGTTGGATTTTGGATTTTGGAATCTTCGTTTCAACCGGCGAGTTTGCAATTTGAAATTTGGAATCCTGTTTTTCTCGTAATTCGTAATTCGTAATTCGTAATTCGTCTTTCCCCAAATCCCAGCCGTGTTTGTCGGCGAAACCGATGTAGCCGATTTCCGCTTGCGCGAGCGGATGCGAATAAAAAATCTCGGCGTATTCGGCGCACAGTTCTTCGAGAAAACGCGCGGGCGAAATTTTTGATTGCGCCGTTTGTTCGGCAAAGCGTTTGAGAACGGTTCGCTTTTTATCAATTTCAAGCGCGGCGAAATCCGCCTGAAAAATCTCTTTTGCCAAATCGTCTAAAACTTTCAAACCCGTTTTATAAGCGTCCTCATCGGGCGGCATTTCCGCGTAACGCCAGCCGTTTCCCGCGTTTTCCGCCAGGCGTTTGTCAATTTCCTGCGCGACGAACCAGCCAGGCACAACACTCGAAGGCGCGAGCGCTTCGCAGACGGCTTTCAAAATCTCGAACTCGCGCTCCTCGAAAAATCGCGGCGCGATTTCCTCGGCGTTTAATCTTTCCTGCAAAACGCGGCGCGTCTCGTCGGTCACGAAATCGCTTTCGAGCAGTTCGAGGAATTCTTTTTTCGGTGAATCCTTCATCAATCTTCTTTTGGATAATTCGGTAATTCTTTATCAACAATACCCGCCAAAGCCGTCGTTTTTACTCGCTCGAAAATCTCCGCCGCGAGCAGCATCGCAGCGGGCGGCGCGACGAAATAAATCCATAAATGCTCCCATTCGTTCGCCGCGAAAGCCGCCGCGAACGAACGCGCCGGATTGAGACTCATACCGGAAAACGGAAGCTCAAAAATTAGATAAAGCGCAATCAAAACGCCGGTGACAACGGCAGCATATTTTTCCAATCGTTTGGAACTAATAAAAATTAGAACGACGAACATCAACACAAACGAGATAATAAATTCCGCGACGAATGCCGACACCGAATCGTGCGGCGGCATCGGCTTAGTTATGCCGAAATCAATCAACGGATGCGCGAACCAGCCGCCCAACGCAAACTTCAAAACCAAAGCCGCCGCAATCGCTCCGGCAAACTGCGCCAGCGTGTAAAAAACCGAATCGGCGAAATTGATTTTCTTTAATCGAAAAAAAGCCCAGGTCGTCGCCGGATTGATATGCGCGCCCGATTTTTCGCCGAATAAATAAATGACGACGGCGATATACGCGCCCATTATTAAACCGAGCGGAACGCGCCGCCAAATCGCGTTTTCCGCCCCGCCGAATGAACTTCGCATCGCGGGGAAATCGGGATGTTCGAGAAAAACCGCCAAACTACCCGCGCCGAGAACGAAGCCGGCAAGCCCCAAGGCTTCCATCAAATACTCGCGCCAGTGCCGTGCAAAGGTTTCAAGCATCGCTCGATAATTTTCCGCCCGTGACATCAACGATGCTGCCGGTCATAAAACTGCCGTCGCTCGACGCGAGCAGAACATACGCCGGAGCTAATTCTTCCGGTTGACCGGGACGTTTTAAGGCGACTTCGTGACCGAAATTTTCGACTTCTTCAACCGGCATCGTGCCGGGAATGTTCGGCGTCCAAACCGGACCCGGAACGACGCAGTTGACGCGAATTCCCTTCTCGCCCAAATTCAATGCGAGCGATTTTGTAAACGAATGAATCGCGCCCTTCGTCGAAGTGTAATCAATCAAAATCGGATGTCCGGTTTTGCCGACGATGCTGCCCGTGTTGACGATTGCGTCGCCTTTGGTCAAATGCGGAAGCACTGCTTGCGCCATAAAAAAGTAGCCGAGAATGTTTGTCTCAAACGTGCGGCGCAAATCTTCTTCTTCAATATCCTCAAACTTTTTCTGCGCTTTTTGAAACGCGGCGTTGTTGACAAGAATGTTCAAACCGCCGAATTCGGCAACGCATTTTTCAACCGCGTCGAAACACATCTGCCGGTAACGCACGTCGGATTTTATCACCAAACATTCGCCGCCTTTTGCTTCGCACAAACGCTTGGTTTCGTTCGCGTCGTCGTCGTTTTCGTTATAAACAATCGCTACCTTCGCGCCTTCCATCGCAAACGCAATCGCCACCGCGCGACCGATGCCGGAATCCGCGCCCGTAATAATCGCAACTTTGTCTTTTAATTTTCCCGCCGGTTTATAATTCGATAAATCGCTGTCGGGCTGCCGCTTCATCTCCGACTGCTTCGCCGGATACGGTAATTTCTCGCCTTTGATTTCATCCGCCATCGGACGTTTTTCTTCGCTCATTGTTTTGCTCCTTGTGATGCGTTTATTATTGATTGGCTTTTTTATTTTGTCATTGATTTCGAGCAATGTCTTGGGCGATTGATGAATGCAGCGGGTCAAATTGCGGATTGAGTTTGAACGCGCTCCGCAAATAATCACGCGCTCGACCGCTAACTCGCCCGAATGATTGAGACGGTCAAGTTATTCAGGACACGAAACTCTCGCTGCTCCTTAATTTATTCTTTGAAACACGCAGGTAAAAACCTTGCAATTTCATTGCAAGAATTTATTACACTTTCTTTTCTTAGTCTGAAAAGAACAATCAAGTGAATTTTATTCGCGTTCCGATTTCAAAACCTCTGCACTTCCAGT
>JAJAZE010000585.1 GCA_026785925.1 Pyrinomonadaceae bacterium | reverse complement strand
GATTATGCTCAAAGCCAAATAAAATATAGCTTTTTAGCAATTGTTTCGCCGCTAATGCAAAAATATTAGTCAAACTTCCTTGTTGAAAAACCAGAAAATACGAGCTTTTTCTTCGACTAAATTATTGCAAATGTTAGTAAAGCCTTTATTTTCAGTAAAATTTTAATGCGTTTGCCCTACGCTTTTTGCCATTCACCGAAAGTTTATGCTAACCTTGCTTCTTTGTTATCATACCTTTTTGTGATCTATTGATTGAGGAGCAATATAAAATAATGGCTATTAACGGCAACGGTCAGCAAACCGGAAAAATCGTGCAGATTATCGGTCCGGTGGTTGACGTAGAATTTTCAGATAATCATTTACCACCGATTTATCAAGCGTTACGCATCGTCTCGGAAGGTTTCGATGTCGAAACGCCGGTTGATGTCATCGCCGAAGTGCAGCAACATTTGGGCGAAGGTCGCGTTCGGGCGGTTTCGATGCTGCCGACCGACGGAATGGTGCGCGGAATGAAGGTGATTGACACCGGCGGACCGATTACCGTGCCGGTCGGCGAAGCGACTCTGGGGCGCGTGATGAACGTCATCGGCGATCCGGTGGACGAACTCGGCGCGGTCAATTCCGAAACCAGGTCTTCGATTCACCGCCACGCGCCGAGTTTTGACGAACAATCAACATCGCTTGAAATGTTTGAAACGGGCATCAAGGTCATTGACCTCATTCAGCCGTTTTTGCGCGGCGGAAAGATTGGTCTGTTCGGCGGCGCGGGCGTTGGCAAAACCGTTTTGATTATGGAACTAATCAACAACGTCGCCATCGGCAGCGACGGTTATTCGGTGTTTGCCGGAGTCGGCGAACGCACGCGCGAAGGCAACGATTTGTTGCGCGAAATGGTTGAATCAGAAGTTATCAAATATGGTAAATCCTTTAATGATAATATGAAGGAAACCGGCGAATTCGATTTGTCGAAAGTTGATAAAAACGAAATCAAAGGCTCGAAAGTAGCACTCGTCTACGGGCAGATGACCGAACCTCCGGGAGCGCGTCTGCGCGTTGCGCTGTCGGGTTTGACGGTCGCCGAACATTTCCGCGATCAGGGAAACGACGTGCTTTTCTTCGTTGACAACATTTTCCGCTTCACGCAAGCCGGTTCGGAAGTGTCCGCGCTGCTCGGACGAATGCCGTCGGCGGTCGGTTATCAGCCGACTTTGGCTTCGGAAATGGGCGAAATGCAGGAGCGCATTACTTCGACCAAGACCGGCGCGATCACTTCGATTCAAGCCGTCTATGTTCCGGCGGACGATTACACCGATCCGGCTCCGGCGACGACCTTCGCGCATTTAGATGCTGTAACCGCGCTTTCGCGGCAGATCGTCGAACTCGGAATTTATCCGGCGGTTGACCCGCTCGCGTCGAACTCGCGGATTCTCGACCCGCAAATCGTCGGCGACGAGCATTACAATACGGCGCAGGAAGTCAAACGTATTTTGCAGCGATACAAAGATTTGCAGGATATTATTGCCATTCTCGGTCTCGATGAGCTTTCCGAAGAAGACAAACAAACTGTGGCGCGGGCGCGTAAAATTCAGCGTTTCTTTTCACAGCCGTTTTTCGTCGGCGAGCAATTTACCGGCTTAAAAGGCGAATACGTCAAAATCGAAGACACTATCAAAGGCTTCCGCGAAATCCTTGAAGGCAAGTGCGACGATATGCCGGAACAGGCTTTTTATATGGTCGGAACTATCGAGCAGGCGCGAGAAAAGGCACAGAAAATGGCGGCAACCGCTTAAACAGTTATCAGTTATCAGTTATCAGTTATCAGTCAACAATAAACCAATAACTGATAATTGGTAACTCATACCTTATTCAGCTAGAAACTGTGCATTAGCGTCCAACAAACTGAAGTTTGTTGGACAGTTTGCCCGTAAAATTTTTAATGTTAATACACGGTGTCCAACTGAAAAGCGTATGATAACTGATAACTGATAACTGATAACTGATTTTATGTTGAATTTAGAAATCGTAACTCCAGAGAAAAAAGTTTTAAGTCATCCGGTTGACGCGGTGACGGTTCCGACGGCGGGCGGCGAAGTCGGCATTCTGCAAGACCACGCGCCGCTGATTTCGTCGTTGAAAGCGGGCATTTTGTCTTTCAGCAAAGCGGGAACCGTCGAGCGGATGGTAATTGCGGGCGGCTTTGTCGAAGTCAGTCAGAATAATGTCTCGATTCTGGCGGATATTGCGGAAACCGCCGCCGAAATTGATGTCGAAAAAGCGCAAGTTGAACGCGCCGCCGTCGAAAAAGAATTAAACTCTTTTAAAGGCTCGTATGAAGAATCGGAAGCCGAACGTGAACGTCTCGAAACCGCGAATGCGCGTTTGCTATTGTCGTCGGCTAAATAATCAAAGGCAGATCAGCCGCTGAAAGCGAATTTCACGCAAACAAAAAAGGCTGGCGAAAAATTGATTTTTCGCCAGCCTTTTTAAGATTGATTTTTAACCGTTCACGGTTTAGTGTATTCAAATTCGTAGTCGGTCAGATGTTGAATCAAGCCGCCTTCTTTATAAATCACATCAACACTCATTTCCAGATCGTATTTGCCGGGAGGCAGACTCAGTTCGCTGTATGGAATAAACATTTTCAAATCGCTGAATACGCCCGGATCGTAGCCGATGTCCAGTTCTTTGTAGATGGCGAGTTGTCCTTCCTTGCTGCGAAAATCGAGATTGTTGGTCAGCAATCTCGTCCCGTCGCTCTTCGTGAAATAAATCGCTAGGTAAGAAGGCATATTCAACATATTATAGACGGTGAACTTGGCGTGAATTCGCATTCCGCGTTTGCCGCCTTCGGTAATGTCGAAGTCAATCCAAATGCGGTCGAACGCCGCGCTCGGTTTTGCTGAAGTCGTTTTAACGGGCGTTTTGCCCGGCTGCGTAAAGTCGAATTCGTAGAAGGTTAAATGAGTAACCAAGCCGCCGCTTTCGTAAATTACGTCAACGTCTATTTTTAATTCATATTTTCCGCTCGACAAATCGAGTTCGTCATACGGCATAAAAATATCGAAATCTTCATAAAGCGTCGGGTCATAACCGGGTTTCAAAACACCGAACGCGGCGACGCTGCCGTCTTCGTGATCGAACTCGCCGTTGTTGTCCTTGAGCGGTGTGCCGTCACGTTTTTGAAATTTAAGCTGTAGATATGACGACGCGCCTTTCATTCCATAAACCTTAAACGCGGTGTGAATTCGCATCCCGTTTTTGCCTTCTTCCTTAACGTCGTAATCAACCCAAATTTTTTGGAAAGTCGCGCTCGGCGCAGAAGTTTTTGAACCGGGCTGCGCCGTCGCCGCGGCTGCCGAAAACATTATTGACAGCAGAATCGCCGCCAAACCAAAATACATTTTTTTCATTTTCAGTATCTCCAATAAATAATAATTCAAAGTTTTTCGGGGGGAAAACCGCGTTACGGTTGGAACATTGACGGTCGTTGTTTTCAGACCAATCACCACGCTTGCAACGCCACTTTTGTTAGACCGATCTGCCGCGCTTTTTTGCCCGGAATCGGACGCGCACTGCAAACCGTTTCAAGCATAATAAAACCAAATCGGCAAAAAACCAAACAAAATTACGAAAAAAATAAAATTTCGAGATTTTTTGTCAATCAAAAGCGGTTACGCCGCCGTTTCTAAAGTTCAGGGTTCAAGCGACCGCGTGCTTTCGCTGACTAAACGCGGCGGGAAAAGTTAAAGTGTTCACTTGAAACGTCTGCCGGTAATCCGGTAACTTTAGCTGCCAATCACGCGCTGCGACAGTTTTTAAATAAGTGAAATTGTTCGAGTCAGAGCGCAATTTTTTAGTCGCGTTCAATTGAAAATTGCTATATAGAGACAAGAATTTTATCCGGCGGCGACAAAATCCCGACTTATAAGCTGCTAAAACAACAACGTCTTGACAACGCCGCAAATATCCATATACTTTTCTGAGTTCATAACTAAAACAAACAACAATTTGGTCTAAATGCAGCCGGCGATAAAAAAGTTCACCGCCCGATTCCAACGAGCGCAAATTTTTCGATCAGATTAACCGGCAGTCAAAATTCAAGCAATCGGCACGCATCAAGTTTGAGAATTATTAACGGCAAACGCTCCCGCTGAAGTTACGGAATTGTGAGGCAATTCCACGCAGTCCGCGTCCGTCTTCAATCTTATATTGAAAACTTTAATTTTACTTTCGCTGCGCCGCCTTAATTTTCGGTTTTACAAACCAGAGGAGAATATTTTATGCAGATTCTTAAAAAAATCACGATGCTGGCATTTTTATTGTCGGCTTGCGCCGTCGGCGCGTTGGCGCAGAACGTCAACGTAACCGCGACGGGCGGCACGGCAAGTGCGTCTTACGCGACTTTGACAGCGGCTTTCGACGCGGTGAATGCCGGAACACACACCGGCGCAATTACGATGAATATCGTCGCCAGCACCACCGAAACGGCGAACCTTTCGGCGGTTTTAAATAGCAGCGGTGCAGGTTCAGCCAGCTACACGAGCGTTTTGATTCGCCCGACAGTTGACGGCGTATCCATCACCGGCACAGGCGGCACCGGCACGGCGTGCGGCGGCAAAGGTTTAATCGAACTCAACGGCGCGGACAATGTAACGATTGACGGCGATAACCCGAATTCGGCGGGAACGAACCGCAACCTGACTTTGACCGATACCTGTATCGGAACTTACGCATCGGTGATTCGCATCGCGCTGGCAACGACGATTGTTACGAGCGCGGACAACGTAACCATCAGAAATTTAATCATCAACGGCAGCGCACCGGGCAGAAATATCTCGACGGCAACCTCGACGACCGGCACGGAAAATACGACTTACGGTATTTACGCTTCCGGCAGTGCCTCGACCGTAGCGGCGACGACTGCGCCAACGGCGATTGCTTCGACTAGCACCGTAATCGGTGCAGGCGCGACCGCTGCCAATCTGACGATTGACAACAACACGATCACGACCGCCGCCCGCGCCGTTGCCATTCAAGGCTCGGCGACCACTGTTTTTCCGGGCTTGGCGATTACCGGCAACACCATCGGCAATCCGACCGGCGGCGCGGTTGACGGAGTTTATTCGTTCGGCATCACGGCGCAAGGCTCGGCTAACGCCGTCATCGCCAGAAATACGGTTTATGTCGAAAGTTTCTTGGCGACGGGTATTCGCGGCATTGACACCGGCTCGGTTAGCGCGACCGGCACGGGTTTTACATTTGAAAGAAATCAAGTCAACCGCATCCAAAATAACAGCACGACCGGCTTCGGCGCATACGGAATTAATATCTCGTCGGGCGGCAATCACATCGTGCGAAACAATTTTGTGAGCGGCGCGACGAACGTCGCCAACGGCAATTTTTCGACGACGTTCGGCGCGTTCGGAATCCGCGTTGCAAGCGGCACGGGACACCAGATTTATCACAACAGCATTAATCTTTACGGGACGCAAACCGGCACGGGACAAGGCTTCAGCGCGGCTCTCGTATTGACTTCGACAGCAACGACCGGATTGGACATCCGCAATAACATTTTTGCCGATACGCAATCGGGCGGCAGCGCGACTTCGGTATTCGTTTCGGTTTATTTCCCGACCGGCTTAACGAGCGCGTCCAATATCACGCTCAACAACAACGATTATTTTCAGGGAACTAATCCGACGAACAACGGTATCGGGCAAGTCGGAACAACGACCGTCAGCTTGTATCAAGCAGCGAACTTTAATCCGGCTGATACCGCGAACACGGCGAATTTGAGAAATTTTACCAACACTTTAACGGCGGCGGGAACAAATGACAATGCCGGCAAAGTGATTGACCCGCAATTTGTTTCGGCTTCGGATTTGCACATTCCGGTCGCTTCGACGCTCGTTAATATGGGCGCGGGTGTCGGCGTAGCAAACGACATTGACGGTCAACTGCGCGTCGGAATTCCCGACATCGGCGCGGACGAGCCGAGCGGCACAACGCCTTTGGCGAATGATATTTCGGCGACCGCGTTTATCAATCCGGCGAACGGCGGCGCAGCCGCAACGGGAACGGCGTTCGCTCCGCAAGCCTCGTTCACCAACAACGGCACGGCGGCGCAAACAAATGTTCCGGTGCGCTTTCGTATTCTCAATGCGAGCAATGTGGAAGTTTGCAATGTAACGGCGACGATTCCGACAATCAATCCGAGTCAAACCGTAACGGTTACTTTTCCGACCTGCACATTGACGGGCGCGGGAACTTATACGATTACCGCCGCCGCCGAACTCGTCGGCGACCAGACACCGGCGAACGACACGATTACCGGCACGATCACGGCGGTGGCTCCGCTTTCCGGCACGGTCAGCGTCGGAACGGGACAAACCTATACCAGTTTGACAAACGCCGGCGGCGTGTTCGCCACGCTGAACGCGGCGGGAGCGTCGAGTAACATCACTATCAATCTGACGAGTGATTTGACGGGCGAAACCGGCGCGAACGCCTTAAACGAATTGGCGGGCGGCTTTACCGTTACCATCAAACCGAGCGGCGCGGCGCGAAGTATTACCGGCGCGGCAACGGCGGCTTTGATTGCCTTGAACGGCGCGGACAACGTAACGATTGACGGAAGTTTGAACGGCGGCACGGATCGCAGCTTGACGATTAATTTTACTGCCGGTTCAGCCGGTATAAACGTCGGTTCAGGCACGAACGGAGCGCAGAACAATACGATTAAAAACGTCAATGTCGTCGGTCATTCGCCGACCGCCGCGATAGTCGGCATCGGACTCGGCAGCAACACGGTCGGTTCAGCCGGCGCGGATAATGACGGCAATCGAGTCCAAAATAACAGTATTCAAGGAACGATTTTCGGTATCACATCACTCGGCGCGAGCATTACCAACAAAAACACCGGCACGGTCATCACGCAGAACACGATGATCGGAACCGGAACGAGCCGCGTCGGACGAGTCGGAATTTATTTCATCTTCGACGACGGCGGGCAGATTACGCAAAACACAATTTCCGGCATCGCATCGGCGGAAGGTGCCGATGCCATCGGGATTGCGGTCGGCATTCAAAATGTTTTGAGTTCGGCGGCAGTCGGTTTTGAAGTCAGCAACGCCGTCATTTCGAGAAACAGCATCGGCTCGGTGGTTCATACGGCTACTTACTCGGCGGTCGGCATTGCGCTGGCGGCAAGCACGACCGGCACCAACGTCATTGCCAACAATATGATTTCCGGTGTTCTCGCCAACTCGAATGCGGGCGACGTGACGGCGGGAATCTTCGTCGGCACGGCGGCGGGCGGAACGCAGAATATTTATTTCAATTCGGTTTCGATGACCGGCGACCGCGACAGTGTCACCAACAGTCAGCAAGGTAGTTTTGCTTTGGCGATCAACGGCGGCGACAACGCGGTCAATGTGGTTGACAACATTCTGGTCAACTCGCAAATTCAAGGCGGAACCGGAACGACCGGCAACAGTTACGCGGTCGGCATCGGCTACGCGACATTCGTCAATCTGAACTCGAATTACAACGATTTCCTGACGAGCGGAGCGAACGGCACTAAATTAGCCATCACCGGCGCACTGCTGAATGCAACGGCGGGCGCGATGGAATATGCCGATTTAGCGAGCTATCAAACGGCGACCGGCAAAGATGCCAACTCGAAATCGGTTAATCCGTTATTCGTCTCGCTGACCGATCTGCATTTACAGGCGACCAGCACACTGGTCAATATGGGAATCGCGGCGGGCGGTATTACCGTTGACTTCGACGGTCAGACGCGCGACGCAATGCCCGACATCGGCGCGGATGAAATCATCAGCGCGGCTCCGCAAAACGGAACGCTGGCGTTAAGCGCGGCGACTTACACGGTTGCCGAAAATGTTGCGGGCGGCACAGTTACCGTCACCGTCAATCGAACGAGCGGCAGTGACGGCGCAGTCGGCGCAACTTATGCGCTGACGAACGGCACGGCGACCGGCGGCGCAACCTGCGCGGCGGGCGTTGATTTCGTCAACACCGGCGGCACGGTCAGTTTTGCAGCCGGAGCGACGACGCAGACGTTCACGGTGGCGATTTGCAACGACACCATTTTTGAAGGTAACGAAACCTTTAATGTGACGTTATCAGCACCGACGGGCGGCGCAACGCTCGGCACACCGGCGACGGCGGTCGTGACCATTAACGACGACGAAATGGCGCAGCCCGGAATGCTGCAATTGAGCGCGGCGACTTATTCGGTCGGCGAAGCCGGACCGACGGCGACGATTACCGTCACCCGCACCGGCGGCACGGACGGCGCGGTCGGCGCGACTTACGCATTAACGAATGGCACGGCAACCGGCGGCACGACCTGCGCGGCGGGCGTTGATTTCGTCAACACCGGCGGCACGGTCAGCTTCACCGGCGGACAAGCCAGTCAGACATTCACCGTCGCCATTTGCAACGACACGGTTTTAGAAGGCAGCGAGACTTTTAACGTGACGCTTTCCGCACCGACCGGCGGCGCGATTCTCGGCACACCGGTCACGGCAGTCGTCACGATTATTGACGACGAAGTAGCGCAGAACGGAACGCTGCAATTTAATCCGGCGACTTATTCGGTCGGCGAAGCGGGCGGCACGGTGGTTCTGACCGTCACCCGCACGGGCGGCACGGACGGCGCGGTTTCGGCAAGCTATTCTTTGGCGAACGGAACGGCGATGGGCGGCGCGACCTGCGCGGCGAATGTTGATTTCATCAACACCGGCGGCACGATCAGCTTTATCAACGGTCAAGCCAGCCAGACGTTCACCGTGGCGATTTGCAACGATACGGTTCTGGAAAGCAGTGAAGCATTTACGGCTTCGATTGCTGCTCCGACCGGCGGCGCAACCATCGGTTCGCCTTCAACCGCGACGGTGACGATTATTGACGATGAAGTTGCACAAAACGGAACGCTGGCATTAAGCGCGGCGACTTATACGGTTGCTGAAAATGTTGCGGGCGGCACAGTTACCGTCACTGTTAATCGCACCGGCGGAAGCGACGGCGCAGTCGGCGCGACTTACGCTTTAACCAACGGCACGGCGACCGGCGGCGCAACCTGCGCGGCGGGCGTTGATTTCGTCAACACGGGCGGCACGGTCAGTTTTGCAGCCGGAGCGACGACGCAGACGTTCACGGTGGCGATTTGCAACGACACCATTTTTGAAGGTAACGAAACTTTCAACGTGACGCTTTCAGGCGCAACGGGCGGAGCGGTTATCGGCACACCGGCAGCGGCGGTCGTGACCATCATCGACGATGAAGTTGCACAAAACGGCTCGCTGCAATTGAGCGCGGCAACCTACACGGTTGCCGAAAACGTAGCGGGCGGCACGGCGACCATTACCGTGACGCGCACCGGCGGAAGTGACGGCGCAGTCGGCGCGACTTATGCGCTGACGAACGGCACGGCGACCGGCGGCGCGACTTGCGCGGCGAATGTTGATTTTATCAACACGGGCGGCACGGTCAGTTTTGCAGCCGGAGCGACGACGCAGACGTTCACGGTGGCGATT
>JAJAZE010000584.1 GCA_026785925.1 Pyrinomonadaceae bacterium | reverse complement strand
TTCTACTGATTTTACGAAGGGAAACTGAATTTTGACCGTCCTGTTTTGTAAAATCGCTCCAAGTATTTCCAAGTAGTATTCGTCAAAAACATTATTTGGGGAAAGTGCTTAAACTTAAACACCACTTTTGGGAAAATATTTCTTAGTCCGTATTTCGTCTCGGACTGTTTTCAACTAATTACTAAGCATCTTACGATTATTTTTTATTGAGTGTCAAGCATTATTTCGATTTTTTTATTTAATCAAGTGTTTAAAAGTCTGAGAGCCATTTTCAGTAAGTTTTCGCCGCTTTTGTTGTCATTTCCGAGAGGTTTGCGTTACAGTTTTATATTCCGTTTTCCGTCCGGCTTTTATGAATATCAGTCTCGCTCAACTTTTTATTTTCGGCATTCTGGCAGCATTGGCAAACGTGCTTGGCGGCTTGATTTTGTTTCCCATCGGCGTTCATAAAACTTACAAAAAATTTCTCAAATATATTTTGGCATTAGGCGCGGGTTTTATGCTCGCGGTGAGCTTTATTGACGTTTTGCCGGAAGTTATCGAGATTTGGCTGCAGAAAGGAAATTCTCCGACGAGCGAGTTTTTGATTTACCCGATGATTTTACTGCTTTTCGGTTATCTTCTGACGCAGTTTTTTGAACATACGATTGCGCCGCACTTTCATCTCGGTGAAGAAGTTCAGAGCGATCACCTGATTTCGACTTCATCGGCTTACACGGCGGTCGGCGGGCTTTTGATTCATACATTTTTTGACGGCGTTTCGATTTCCGCCGCCGCGCAGGTTGATTATAAAGTCGGAATCCTGGTCTTCATCGCCGTTTTTCTCCATAAATTTCCCGAAGGTTTTACCATTGCTTCGATGGTTTTAGCCGCCGGTAAAGGTCGGAAGGAAGTTTTGCTGGCAACATCTCTAATTGGGCTGACGACGCTGCTTGGTGTGCTGGCTTTTTATTTTATCGGCGCGAGCATCGGCTTCACGGTCGCCTACGCGCTGCCGATTGCCTGCGGCGTAACGATTTATGTGGCGGCGAGCGATTTAATTCCTGAAGTCAATCATCACGGCGGCAAACGCCCGCTCGTCTCGATGGCGGTTTTTGCCGGTGTCGCGCTATTTTTTGCGGTGCATTACACCCTGCGTTCAATTTTGGGCAATTGAACTTTTCTCAAATGTTTTTCGTAAGTGTGATACGATTTGAAAAACGATTTTGGCGAATAAATGAACAAAAAACTTTTATCAAAACCTTTCAGAATTTTACTTCTAACTCTATTTTTGGCGTTGGTGAATGCGCTCGTTTTTTCGCAGGAAGGCTCACAGCCTTTCTCAATCAACGAATCGCCTTTGCCCGCGCCGACTTCGCCGGTAATGGATTACGTCGGCGTTCTCGATGCCAATACCAAACAAGCACTTGAACAAAAAATTATCGCGTTTCGTGATGCTTCCAATCCGAAAGTCGAATTAGCGGTGGCGATTGTGGCGACGACCGCCGAGCGTCCGATTGCCGATTATTCGCTGGCAGTTTCGCGCGGCTGGAAAATCGGGTCGCCGGAGCAAGACAATCCAAGCGCGTTATTATTTATCGCCGTCAACGACCGCAAGTATTTTACGCAGGTCAGCCGGGATTTGGAAGATGAATTGCCTGACGGCTTAGTCGGGCAGTTGCAGCGTGACTTTCTTGTTCCCGCGCTTCGGCAGCAGAATTATAACAAAGCCGTGACCGATACGATTGATGCCTATATTCGCACGATTCAATCGAAAAGCACGGGCGAACAACCGCCGGCGGGAACGACCAAACAACAGCCGAAACAAAATAAGGGTTCGTTTTCGATTTGCGGAATCGGGATTTGTTTGATTCTTTTGATTTTCGTTCTTTTGCCGCTGCTCAATCGTTCCTCGAAAGGAAAAGGGCGCGGTGATGACGACGACTGGCGCGGCGGCGGTTTCGGCGGCGGCGCGGCTTCGGCTTTGCCGTGGGTCATCGGTTCGATTCTGGCAAACAGCGGCAGTTCCTCATCGTCGAGCAGTTGGGGCGGTTCCTCAGGCAGCGGCGGCGGCGACAGTTGGGGCGGTTTCGGCGGCGGCGGAGATTTCGGCGGCGGCGGCGCAGGCGGAGATTGGTAATTTTACAGTTAACAGTTATCAGTCAACAAAACTGACAATTGATAACTGTTAACTTATAAATGATTATGAAAAATCAATTTGACGCATTTATTGATGATTTGCGGGCAACGCACGGCGGCAATCTCGCTGCTGTAATTTTATACGGTTCGGCGGCGACGGGCGAGTTCGTGCAAAGGCAGTCGGATTATAATTTGCTGATTGCCCTGCATCAAATCACGCCGAAGGATTTGCGGGCGGCACAAGCCCCGATGCGCGAATGGAGCAAGCTCGGACATCCGATTCCCGTCTATTTTACCGTCGCGGAACTTGAGACGGCGGCTGATGTCTTCCCAATTGAATTTCATCAAATGGAAAGTGCGCGCAAGGTTTTATACGGCACGGACGTTTTGGCAAATCTGGATATTTCCGACGAGTATCTGCGCCATCAAACCGAATACGAACTCAGAAGTAAGTTGATTCAACTGCGGCGGCGGTATATTCCGGTTTCGACATCGGTTGAAGGTTTGACGAATTTAATGGCGGAAAGTCTTTCGAGTTTTACCGCTTTGTTTCGCGCCGTTCTGCTGATTCACGGATTTGAGTCGCCGACTTCAAAAAGTGAAATTATTGCGGCAATGGTTCGCCGATTAGCGATTGACGGCGCACCGTTTGAAAAAATTTTTGCTGTTCGTGAAAATAATTCATCTAATAAACTTGATGAAATTTCGGCTAATGCGCTTTTCGCCGATTATATGAACGAGATCGAGCGCGTTATCGAAACGGTTGATAAAATCGGGGAGGTTTAGGAAAAATTTATGTCCGCACTGCCAAAACCGATTTACACTTTGGAAGAGTATCTGGAACTCGAACAAAGCACCGACGAAATTCGTTATGAATTTTACGACGGCGAAGTTTGGGCGATGGCGGGCGCGAGCGATGCACACGACCGCATTCAGGGAAATGTCTTTTTTGCGCTGCGCTCAAAATTCGGCGGACGCAAATGCCGGGCGTTTCTAGCTGATATGCGCGTCAAAGTTCCGGCGTTTCCGCCGTATCGTTACCCGGATTTGCAGGCGTTGTGCGGCGAAGCGAAGTTCGAGTTTCTCGGTAGACAGGAAATGTTGTTGAATCCGAATTTGATCGTAGAAATTTTATCCACGTCAACCGAAGCGTTTGATCGCGGCAGTAAATTTACTTATTACAAATCAATCGAAAGTTTCAGCGAATATCTGCTTGTTTCAACGGAACGTCCGAACGTCGCGCAGTTTATCAAACAGTCGGACGGCTCTTGGAAACATTATGAATTTAACGATTTGAACGCAAAAGTAAAAATCGAGTCGCTCGAATGCGAAATTGAGATGCGGGAAATCTATGAGGAAGTAATTTTCCCGCCCGATTCGCGTCCGCCGATTTACGGCATTGACGCTATCAATTAAAAGGAGAATTTAGAATTATGAAAAAAGTATTTTTATTAACAATCGTATTATTTGTCGCTTTCGGCTTCAGTGGCTGCAGCTACAATGATTTAACCAAACAGCAGCAAGGTGTTAAAGGTCAGTGGGCGAATGTCGAAAGCACGATGCAGCGACGCGCCGATTTGATTCCTAACTTAGTCAAAACAGCGCAGATGGTCGGCGTGCAGGAGCAAGAAGTTTTCGGACAAATTGCTGATGCTCGTTCCAGGCTTTTGAACGCCCAGCAAGCCGCACCGCAAGGCGCGGACGGTGACAAAACGCCCGAACAGAAGCAAGCCGTTTTGGAAGCCAACAACAGTTTCGGCGGAACCATCGGCAGACTTTTAAGTTTGCAGGAAAGTTATCCGCAGCTTCGTTCAAGTGACGCTTTTATGAAAGTGCAGGACGAACTTTCGGGAACGGAAAATCGCATCAATACTTCGCGTATTGATTACAATAAAGCCGTCACCGACTACAATACGGCACGAAATTCGTTTCCGGCAGTGCTGACGGCGGGTTTGTT
>JAJAZE010000583.1 GCA_026785925.1 Pyrinomonadaceae bacterium | reverse complement strand
TTCAAAAGCAGATCAATGCGGTCCGAGTATTCAAACCAAAAATAGGTGAAAGTCAAAATCACGCCGAGCAGCAAAAGTAAGCTCGTCAACAAAGTAATCGGATTAAAAATCAGTCGAAACAGGCGGCGGAAAAAATTCGGCGGCGCGACTTGATACGCGCTGACTCGCGGCGCACGATTGCGCCAACCGCGCGGCGGCATTTTAGATTTTTGACTTTTAGCCTGGATTTGATTTGGCATTTTGGGTTTGTCGTTTATGATTAGTGAGATTTCATTTAGCGCGGTTGCCTTTATAAATACTATAAATTTTTGGCAGTTTGTGTCCAGCTATTTTGTTTCGCCCGTTTCTTCGATGAGCATCTTCTCTTCGCTTTCAAAAGTCCTTCGCCGACGGCTTATTTACGCGAGCGTCGCCATTGTCAGTGCGATCAGTTTCGGCGCGACGGGATTTTATTTAATCGAAGGATTTTCCGCGCTGGACAGCGTTTATCTGGCGACGGAAACCGTCACCACCGTCGGTTACGGCGACATCGCGCCGATAACTTCGATGGGTAAAGTCTTTGCTATTCTGTTTATGCTCGTCGGCGGCGGAACGGTATTATATTCGTTGACGGTGCTGGCGCAAGCCGTTATTCAGTCGGAAATCGTCGAAGCCTTCGGCATCAAACGCAAAACCAGAGAAATGGAAAAAATGGAAAATCATTTTATCGTCTGCGGCGCGGGTCGTGTCGGTCGCCGGATCATTCGCGCCCTGCAAAAGGAAAAATGTCAGTTCGTTTTAATCGAGCGCGACAAGCAAAAGCTGGCTGATTTTGCCGACGACGGCACGCACACTATCGTCGGTGACGCGACGCTCGAAGAAACTCTGCACCGCGCGGGCGTGGAACGCGCCAAAGGTTTGGCATCGTGTCTGGCGGAAGATGCCGATAACGTCTATGTCGTGCTGACGGCGCGGGGTTTGAACGAAAATCTTCATATCGTCGCCCGCGCGGTTGAGGAACAAGCCGAGCCGAAACTGATTCGCGCCGGAGCCAATCGCGTTATCGCGCCGATTATCATCGGCGGTCAATCAATGGCGCGCGCACTTTTAAAACCGGCGATTGCCGATTTTATGGATTCGATTGTCGCGGAAAATCTCGACCTCGTTTTTGAAGAAGTGGCGATTGCGCCCGATTCGCCTTACGCTGGAAAACTGCTGGGCGAAACGAATATCAACCGCGAATTAAATTTGATCGTCGTCGCTATTCGCCAGAAATCAGGCGCGATGTTTTTTCATCCGATGGGCGAAACGCGCGTTGACGCGGGCGATTTGCTGATCGTCATCGGAAAAGCCGAAGCGGTGGCGAAACTCGTCGGAGTTAGCAAATAAATTTGTCGCTAAAGCAAAGAAAGACAGCCGCAAAAAACCTAAGAGGCTCAAAAACTTCTCATCTGCGAACCGGTGGTTTAAATAATTTCCCGTTCACTAAATGCTTCTCTCCACGAACTTTGCGCCTCTGCGTTAACCATTTTTACACGCAGCGGCGCAAAGTTCGCAGAGAAAAACCGAGTTATTTCAACATTTATCTCAACTACCGATTCGCATTTTTGTGTTTTTGCGCTTTTTTGCGGCGGTCTGTTTCTTTATAATGGAAAAATGAAAATTCTCGTGACCGGCGGCAGCGGCTTTTTGGGATCACACTTCGTAAAATTTTTCGGCGCGGACGATTTCTCCAGACGTTCGGGTTTTGACGTTCTCAATATGCAGGACGCGCAGAAAGTCAAAGATTACGATGTCGTCATTCATTTGGCGGCACTGCTCGACAAATCGCCGGACGCGGCGGAAATGTCTTTTCTGACAAATGTCGAAGGCACGGTCAATCTGCTGCGTTCGATGAACGAAAACGCCGTTTTTATTTTCGCTTCGACCAAAGATGTCTACGGCAGATTTGCCGATAATTATTCTGAAGTTCCCGAACAGTGTCCGACGGTTTTTTCGGGACAATCCGCGCTCGAATGGTCGAAACTAATCGCCGAACGCTATGTCGAATTCTACGCTCATCAAAATAATTTTCGTTCGTGTATCTTTCGTCTCTCGACCGTCTACGCGCCGTTGTCGGAAGGCAACACGCCGAACTTCGTTTCGCATTACGCCGACGCTTTGAACACGGGCGAACCTTTGCGGCTGCCGGCGAACGGCACGCCGCGCCGCGATTTGCTGCACGTCGAAGATTTCGCGCGGGCGTGTCAGGCGTTTATAGATTCGATCATCAGACACGGACTTTACAATTTGGGCGGCGGGCGCGAAAACGCGCTCAATTTGCGCGAATTGGTCGAGAAAATGCAGGAAATTTCCGGCTATCAAACTTCGATTGACGAAGAAAATCCGCTGCCCGCGCCCGCGCCTTTGAATTATGTTTCCGATTTAACTTTGGTCAAACAGGAATTAGACTGGAAACCGACAATCGGTTTGGACGCGGGTTTGAAAATTTTATTTTGAGCAATTATTTTGCTGAATCAGTCCGGCTCATTACTAACTGATGTTACGCAGAGCGGCTTTTTTTCGGGCTACGCCCGCTGATGTGCGGAAAGGCTGTGCCTTTCCGTCTGCGGTTCTAAGATATTTGGAGGCTACGCCTCCAAACGGGCGGCGCAGCCGCTGAATTATTAACAATAATCGTCGGAAAGGCACAGCTTTTCCGCACATCAGGCGGCACAGCCGCAGTTTTGCGTAACATCAGTAAATTAAGTTGGAGGCGGCGAAAAGGTTCAGAGTAACGGCTCAAATCTTGAACTCTGAACGCGCTAACCTTTGTCTTTCGCAATCAGCGGTTCGTTCACGCCGTCGGAAGATTTTGCGTCGGGAATGACATAGTTTTCAACTTTCGGAACGCCCGGCTCCGTTTCGAGTGCCGCTTTCAGAACATCGCTGATGTATTTTGCCGGAATAATTTCGAGTTCCTTGCGAACGTCCTCGGGAATTTCTTCCGTGTCGGCTTCGTTGCGTTCGGGCAAAATTATCCGGCGAATTCCCGCCCGGTGCGCCGCCAGAATTTTCTCTTTGACTCCGCCGACCGGAAAAACTAAGCCTGATAAGGTGATTTCGCCGGTCATCGCCGTATCGCTTCGCACTTTGCGACCGGTATAAAGCGAAGCCATCGCCGAAGCCATCGTTACGCCCGCGCTCGGACCGTCTTTCGGAATCGCGCCCGCCGGAACGTGAATATGAATGCCGTTTTCCTTAATCATTTTCGAGTCAATTCCGAATTCCGAAGCGTGCGACCACAGATAGCTTCGCGCCGCCTGCGCCGATTCCTTCATTACTTCGCCGAGTTGTCCGGTCAGAGTCATCCCGCCGCCGCCCGGCAATGCCGTCGCTTCGATAAACAAAACTTCGCCGCCCATTTCCGTCCAAGCCATTCCGGTGGCAACTCCGGCGGGCAAATCGGAACGCGCTTCTTCGGGATAAAATCGCGGTGCGCCGAGATAAGGTTTGACGTCATTCGCCGTAATCGTCACTTTTTCCGTGCTGCCTTGCGCGACTTTCAAAGCGACTTTTCGCGCCAGGGTTCCGACCGTTCTTTCGAGTTGGCGAACTCCGGCTTCGCGTGTATATCGCGCCGTCAGAAGATTTATCGCGTCGTCGGTAATTTCGATTTGCTCGTTCTGCAAACCGTTTTCCGTGATTTGGCGCGGAATCAGATATTGTTTGGCGATATTCAATTTTTCCGCGTCCGAATAACCGGCGAGTTGAATGATTTCCATTCTATCGCGCAGCGGATGCGGAATCGGCTGTAATTGATTCGCCGTCGCAATAAAGAAAACCTTCGACAAATCGAACGGCAAATCTAAATAATGGTCGCGGAAAGTATTGTTCTGCGCCGGGTCGAGAATCTCCAGCAGTGCCGAAGCCGGGTCGCCGCGATAATCGTTGCCCATTTTGTCAATTTCATCGAGCATCAACACCGGATTGTTGACACCGACGCGCCGCAGCGTTTGAATGATTCTGCCCGGCATTGAACCGACGTAAGTTCGCCGGTGTCCGCGCAATTCCGATTCGTCGCGCACGCCGCCCAAACTAATACGGTCAAATTCGCGTCCCATCGCACGGGCAATCGAACGCCCCAAGGAAGTTTTGCCGACTCCCGGCGGTCCGACGAAAAGGATAATCGGGCTTTTTGAATCGGGGCGCAGTTTGACGACGGCGAGCGATTCTAAAATCCGCTCTTTAATATCGTCGAGTCCGTAATGGTCTTCGTCGAGAATCTTTTTCGCCTCGTTTAAATCCAATTTTTCTTCGCTCGACTTTTTCCACGGCAATTCCAAAACGTATTCGAGATAAGTTCGGATAACGTGATAATCCGGCGCGGCTTGCGGCAACTGCTCCATCCGCTTTAACTCGCGTTCGGCTTCCTTGCGGATTTCTTCGGGCAAATCAGCCTGATCCAATCTTTCGCGCAATTGAGTCGCTTCGGCTTTTTCGCCGCCCTCGTCGTCGCCGAGTTCCTTTTGAATCGCCTTCATCTGCTGGCGCAAAACGTAATCGCGCTGTGCTTTGTCCATTTCCCCTTGAGCTTCGGTCGCAATTTTCGAGCGGATGTTCATAATCTCGACTTCTTTCGATAAAGCCGCGTGAGTCAAAGTCAGAAGCTCGTCGGTCGTCGCCGCTTCGAGCATTTTCTGTTCGGTTTCCACGCCCAAATCCAGCACCGACGCGAGAAAATAGGAAAGCTGGACGGAGTTGGTTTGCGACATCACCGCCATTCTGATTTCCGGCGGCACGTTCGGCAGCATCGCCAACGCTTCCTGCACCAAACCCTGAATGTTGCGTTTTAACGCTTCGACTTCTTCGTTGTCGGAAATCGTCAAATCCGGCAGAACTTCGACTTTCGCCTTGAGAAACGGCTGTTCCTGCGTCCAATTCAAGACTTTCACGCGGTCAATTCCCTGCACGATCAACTGCATCGAACCGTCGGCGCGCATCATTCGCTTGACGTTGACCACGGTTCCGACCGCGTAAAGATCAGCCGCCGTCGCTTCCTGTCCGGTGATGTCGGGGGTTTTCAAAGTCAGACAGCAGATAAGTTTCTGCTCGGTCGAAAGCGCGAACTCGACCGCTTTGACCGAACGGTCGCGCCCGACCGACAGCGGCACGACCGTTTCGGGAAACAAAGTCGTATTCTGCAAAGGCAGCACGGCGATTTCCAATTGTTCCGGTGCGACTGTCTGCTCATTAAGATTTTTGTTTGTTTGTTCAGCCATAATGTTTCTCTACGGTTCAAATGTTTTGA
>JAJAZE010000582.1 GCA_026785925.1 Pyrinomonadaceae bacterium | reverse complement strand
GCCGCCGTTCATTCCTGTAAAACTTCCATTTATCGAAACTTTGTGCGATATTTAATCGTTAATTCTGCAAAAGGAGAATATAAAAATTATGAGTTTTTTCGACAAAGTTAAGGAAGCGGCGATGAATCAATTTATTGAGGTGATCGAATGGCTCGACGATTCGGGCAACACGATACTTTATCGCTTCCCGGTTTATCAGCAGGAAATTAAAAACGGAGCGCAGCTAATTGTGCGCGAATCGCAAACGGCGGTTTTTGTTTTTGAAGGTCAGGTAGCGGACGTTTTCACGCCCGGACGCTACACGATTGAAGGCGGCAACACGCCGATTTTGTCGAAACTGGGCGCGTGGAAATTCGGTTTTAACTCGCCGATTAAATCGGAAGTTTATTTCGTCAACACGAAACAATTTACCGATATGAAATGGGGAACGGCAAACCCGATTATGCTCCGCGATGCGGATTTCGGAATTGTCCGGCTTCGCGCTTTCGGCGCATATTCTCTGCGCGTCGCTGATCCGGCGATGTTTATCAAAGAAGTCGCCGGAACCAACGCCCATTTCCAAACCGAAGACATTGACGAACAACTCAAACGCGGCATCGTGACGGAATTTTCCGACGCGCTCGGCGAATTAAAAATTCCCGCTCTGGATTTGGCGGCGCAATATAAAGAAATCGGCGAAGCTATCAGAGCTAAAATCAATGAAGATTTCAGCACCTACGGTTTGCAGGTGACTAAATTCTACATCGAAAATATCTCGCTGCCGCCCGAAGTCGAAGAAGCAATGGACAAACGCTCCTCGATGGGCGCACTCGGCGACGCGAATCGTTATATGCAGTTTCAAGCGGCTGATGCCTTGCGCGACGCGGCGCAAAACGAAGGCGGCGGCGCAGGCTTAGGCGCAGGCTTAGGCGCAGGTTTCGCCGTCGGCGGACAAATGGCAAATGCTTTCAGCAATGTCGGCGGACAGCAAGGCGGACAAAGCGGCGGCGGACAATCATCGCAAACCGTTCCGTGTCCGAGTTGCGGCAAACAAAACACGGTGGGCGTAAAATTCTGCGCCGACTGCGGCTCGAAAATGGAAGTCTCCAAAGTCCCGTGCGTCAAATGCGGCGCGGAACTCCGCGAAGGCGCGAAATTCTGTTCGGAATGCGGCTCGACGCAGGAAAAAGCCAAATGCGCGAACTGCCAAGCCGAACTCGCTCCGGGCGCGAAATTCTGCCCCGACTGCGGCTCGAAAACCGAACCGGCGGCGGAATAAGGCGAAAGTAAAAAGGTAAAAGGCGAAAGGGCAAGAGAGTTAAATCTTTTGCCCTTTAACTTTGCGTCTTTGCGCCTCTGCGTCTTTGCGTTAAAATCATTTCAGTTTAATAAAATTCACGGAGTAATAATTTATGGCAATCAGCCCCGAACTTTTAGAAATCCTGCGCTGCCCGAAATGCAAATCGAAAGTCGAAATTAAGCCCGACGAAAGCGGTTTGAAATGCACAAACGCGGAATGCGCTCTGGTTTATCCGATACGCGACGAAATTCCTGTGATGCTTGTTGAAGAAGCGACAGTTGAAAAAGCGTAAGAATTTTTAGCCGCGAATAACACGAACGAACACGAATTATTTTTATTTTTATTCGTGTTCATTCGTGTTGTTCGCGGCTAATTTCTTTCCGGTCTTCTGTGACAAAAATTTTAGTTGAGTAAAGTTATTTCAAAATCTGCAATTGATTGGAGCAAAGTTCAGCGCGTTCTCGTCGTGCGTTTGCGCTCAATCGGCGATACGGTTTTATCAACACCGTCGCTCATCGCGCTGAAAAGATTTTTGCCCGACGCGCAGATTGACGTTTTGCTCGAAGATTGGGTTGCGCCTGTTTTAGACGGCTTCGACGCGGTTGATAATGTGCTGACGGTTTCACGCAATGATAAAAAATCGCGTCTCGAAACTGCATTAAAAATTCGCCGCAATAAATATGATGTCGCTTTCAATCTGCACGGCGGAACAACGGCGACGCTTTTCGTGCGGGCGAGCGGCGCAAAATATCGCGTCGGTTTTGCGAGTTATCAATACAATTTTCTCTACACGCATCTTGCGCCTTCGCCTTTGGAGTTTTGGAAAACCGTTCACGCGCATTCCGCCGAACAACAACTCGCGCTGCTCGGTTTTGTCGGCGTTCCTGTCGAAGATAAGCCGAAAAGCCGTCTGACCGTTACCCAAAAAGAAAAAGCTGAGATAGATTTATTTTTGCACGTTTACGGAATTGATGAAGAGAAAATTGCTTTAATTCATCCGGTTGCCGCTTTTGATACAAAACAATGGGCAACCGAAAATTTTGCGAAAATTATTGATTATCTTGCATCAAGCGGCATTTTCTCCGTCGTCGTCGCCACGCCGAAAGAAGAAAATGTTATGAAGGAACTAAGCGAAATAACTTCAGCCATTTTTCACGGTTTTACTGATTTAACTCTGCCCGAAATCACGGCTTTAGCGTCAAAAGCAAAAATCTTCATCGGTAATGATTCGGGAATCGCGCATATCGCGGCGGCGGTCAACACGCCGAGCGTCGTCATTTTCGGCTCGTCAAACATCAATCACTGGCGACCTTGGACGAACGCGCCACACGAAATTGTCTATGAAAAAATGCCGTGTCAGCCGTGCGCCGGATATTTCTGCAAAGAATTTGCCGAGCCGGAATGTATCAAGAGAGTTTCAGTTGAAAGTGTGATTGAGGCGATGGAAAAAGTTTTGGTTGATAAAACGAATGACGAAAAGTTAAATTAATCTTTGGTGAAAATGCCTGACAAGGAGAACCGCCAATAACAACATTTGTGTTAAAGTAAAAATATGTTAAGCCAATATATCCAAGCTGCGATGCGCCAAGCAAAGTATGAAATTCTCAGCGATGACGGAAGTTTCTATGGCGAGATTTCCGGATTTCAAGGCGTATGGGCAAACGCCGAAACGCTCGAAGGCTGCCGCGAAGAATTAAAGGAAGTTCTTGATGAATGGATTTTCTTGAATCTCGCAGATAATACGCCTCTGCCTGTTGTCAGTGGCTTGAAACTGTCCGTTCAGAGAGTTCCCGAAGTAGCTTTATAAATTTTCCCAAGTTTCTTTTTCGACATTAGCCTGCTTCAAAAGACGAATGAGTAACTCTTTACTGATTTCCGATTGGTGAGGATTTGGGATGCGAACTTTCAGCGTCGCTTTCTTCATATACTGATGATTACCGCCCGAAAATGGTCCATCAAATTCAAGTTGACGTAAACAATAAATCAAATCTTTTCGTTTAATTGGCGCGAGTTTTGGCATAACTGATAATAACCTCTGTTTGAAAATTGACCTAAAAACAAAAAAGCGAGTGCCGGAATTGAATCACGGCACTCGCAAGTGCTGAACTTTTGGCGGGCTTCTCGCAAGAAGCCCATGTGAAATCAAAATAATTTTATATTTTCTTTTTCAAAGATGCAAGAAAAATTCTTGCTCTTGGAACTTATCGTCGCAGTCATTATTTCTAATTTTGGCACGGATGCCTGAAGCCTACTTATCTATCCGAGCTTTGCCCAATGTAGTTGGAACAATCAGTTTATTTCAAGTCGTTTGCTTTCTTGTATGCTTTAATAAAATTAGACTTTTGACGAAAAGGTTCATTGAAAAGCAGAATCACAAGGTTTAAACTTTTGATATTGTGATATTAAAAAACTCTCGCCGAGCGATTCTGCGAAGAAATTTTAACTTTTAACATTGCTAATCGGCAAGCG
>JAJAZE010000581.1 GCA_026785925.1 Pyrinomonadaceae bacterium | reverse complement strand
TTGGAACCGACAAAGCGAAAGAATTTAAAAGAAAACAGGTTCAGTTTCCCGCGCCGGATTTCGTCGTTGAAGTTCTGTCGGACTCGACCGCTAAAAACGACCGCGAAACCAAATTTCAGGATTATGCGGCGCACGGCATCGGAGAACACTGGATTGTTGACGCGGAAAACGAAACGGTTGAACAATACTTTTTGCAGAATGAGCGCTACGAGCTTTTATTGAAAGCCAAAAACGGCACGATTGAAAGCGTCGTTTTGCCGAAATTTAAAATCCCGATTCGGGCGATTTTCGACGAAACCGAAAATTTAGAGACGCTGGCAATTTTAATCTCCAATTAAACTTCATTCTCGAATGCCGCAAAATACACCGAAAATTTTAATCATTTCTTCCGACACCGGCGGCGGACACCGTTCGGCGGCGCAGGCTTTAGTTGAAGGCTTCAACCGTGTCTGGGAAGGCGATTCAAAAGTCGTGCGAGTTTTTAAAGCCGTTGAAGAATCGCATAAATTCACCCAAAAAGGCGTGACGCTCTACAACTGGATTCTGCGAAACAAACAGCCGTGGATGAAGTATTTTTTTTGGTTCGTTAATCGCTACCGACCGGAAACGCGCCCGTTTTTTCTCGACCGCTGTCTGGTTTATCTCAAGGAACAATTTGAAAAATGGTGTCCGCACATCATCATCAGCGTTCACCCGATGACGCAGCATATTTTCGCCCGGCTGCTCAAAGAGTTAAATTTAGCCGACCAAATTCCGCTCGTGACGGTTGTCACCGATCCGTGTTATGGATTTTGGAAAGGCTGGGCGTGCAGCGATGTCGCGCTTTATTTAGTTGCCAACGAAGACGCGCGGCGACAGTTGATTGATTACGGAATCGCGCCGGAAAAGATCAAGATTTCGGGAATGCCGATCAATCCCAAGTTTCACGAGGTTGACGAAAAAGACGCGCAACTGGCGAGAAAGTCGTTCGGTTTAGACCCGGATAAATTTACGGTTTTCGTTAATGCCGGCTGGGTCGGCGGCGGGAACATTCCGCAGATTTTCCGCGAACTCGTGCGCGGCGAACTCGACGTGCAGGCGATATTTCTCGCCGGTAAAAACGAAGCACTTAGAAAAGAAGCCGAAGAATTGGCGAAAACGTCGAAGTTTCCGATTAAAGTGATCGGTTATTCGGACGAAATCGAAAAAATAATGCAGTCGGCGAACGTGATGATTTCCAAACTCGGCGGGCTGACAACGTTTGAAGCGTTGGCGTGTCGCCTGCCGATAATCGCCGACGCGACGACCGCGCCAATGCCGCAGGAAGCCGGAACAGTCAATCTGATTGCCAAACGCGGCGCGGGCATTCTGCTCAAAAAAGCTGCCGACATCGTTCCGACAATTCAAAATTTAGTTTCCGACACCAGGAAATATGCCGAAATGAAAGCCGCCGCCGCTAAATTGGCAACTCCGAATTCCACCGAAATGATTGTTCGGGAAATCGCCGCGCTGCTGCCCGAAGCTCATCGAATCGGTAAAAAAACTCTGCCGGTCAGCGTCTAGCATTTTTGCGTTCCAAAAGTAAGTTATTGCCAACCGATTAAAAAATTTGTGCGCTTCAACGTCAGCGAAAATCCTGAAGATTCGGGCATCATCACTTCTTAGTAACAAAAGTTAAATAACCTTGTCCATTAAGGCAAAATTGTATAAGACAATTTAGGCATTGTTGGATGCCTTAACAGTCTTTTCTTTTCAATTTCTTCAGCTATTGACGGTTGTTTGAGCGGATAGTATTTTTTGT
>JAJAZE010000580.1 GCA_026785925.1 Pyrinomonadaceae bacterium | reverse complement strand
CCGTGTAGTTGTGAACCTGATAAAGATTGATTAAACGGACGAAGCGCGGCAGCTTTTGCCAGACGAGAGTTTGTTTGTATTTGGTTGAAAGTAAAATGCCGAGCAGCAGATTAGCCAGAAAAAAGCCGGTTGCAATCAGCCCGAAAGTTGAAGAAAGATTTACAAAATCGAAATTGTCCATTATTATTTATGCAATCTACTACCACCGATAGTAGAGTAAGACTTTATAAAAGCGGCTTTTCTTTTTGAAACGCCGCCAGCGAAAAACGATTATCGCTTTAGCTTAAAATCGCTACAATTTTTTCAAGTCCGGCGTGCAGCGCAGCCAGCACATCGGAGTTTGTCGCAGTAATTCCGACGATTAGAAAAAGCAGCGCGAAACAAATCCAAGTGATAAAACTTGTCAATCGTTCAAGTCTGCTTTTAAGATCGGATAATTTTTCATCGGATAGTTGAGCAAGCCGCCTCACGCGCCGCGCCAGAGCGTCGCCGCTTTCAACTTCGCTGCCAATCAAAAACGCTCCGGCAGGCATTACCGGTTTTGCACCGGCGGGAATAATGCGGGCAATCTTAATTAGTGCCTGCGCCAAATCAAGCGCGGCTGCGCCTTTTCCCCGACCGACGGCTTTTTCATCAGCCGCAAGCTCTATCGCTTCACTCCATTCTTTATCGAAAGAACGATTTACCGGAACAACTACCAGCACATCGCGGCAAATTCGCATTATCCAATGTTTGAGATTATCGCAAGCGGCGACGTGAGCCGTTTCGTGCGCGATAACCGCCGTCAGTTCATCTGTGGTTAGTGAATCGAAGATTTGCCCGGCTACAAAAAGTTTCGGATGTAGAACACCGACGACCGCGACCACCGGAAACGGATGCTCGATGCGATACGCTGGAATAGAAATTTCTTTAAGTTGCAGAGTTTCGGAATGCGCCAGCCAATTATTGACTAGTTCTCTTGTCGCCAGCCCCGCCGCTATTCCGCGCCAGAAAGCCAAAACAATGCCGGTTACTGAAAAAAGCGCGAGCAAGCCGAGTTTGAAGCTGACAATTTCGCCGGTTTGTCGGGGTTCAAAAACCAAATACGAAGGAATCAGAAAAACCGTAACCACCAAAAAAGCGGTTGTCGCGGGAAAAATTCGCAAAGCAAAAATCAGTCGGGCGCGGGTTGCGGCATTCAAGTTTTTGACGAGCGGAGACGCTAAACGCCAGACTGCCAATGTCAGCAGAGAGACGAGCGCGTTGACCGTCAGCAGCGCGGCGAGTGCCAGACAAATTCCTAAAAAATCGAACATTTCTTTTTACTCGGAGCGTTTCAGTTTGCGCCGTTTTTCCTGTAAAAGCCTTTCGAGTTCGTCAAGCATCGCCCCATCGCGTTCGCCGACGACATCAACGATACACGCTAAAACGGGCTGCGTTTCGCCGTTTGTTTGTCCTAAAAGCCCGTCAATCACGTCTCTCGCCACACCTTGCGTAAATTCCGAACGCGAAACGCGGGGAGCGTAGAAAAAGGCTTTTCCTTCCTTTCGCCGCTCAAGCAGTCCTTTGTGATGAAGCCGGTTGAGTGTCGTCATCAGCGTTGTGTAAGCAGCCCGCTCGTCGCCAAAAACCGCGTGAATTTCACGGACGCTCATTTCGCCGCGCTGCCAAAATATTTGCATTACTTCGCGCTCCAAATCGCCGAGAGCCGCTTCGACAGCTTCGCGCGGACTCTTAAAACCGCGTAATGTAAATGAAGGAATTCCCATAAAAGAAAGATTATCCCGAATTATTTACTATCGTCAATAGTAGTCAAAGACAATTCTTAGATTTCTAACAAAATAGACACAAAGAACAAAATTCTTCAAAACTTTCTCGGGTAATCAGCTACACAAACTCTCGTCTGTTTCTTTCAACTTGTCCGTTGGTTGCATCATCTCAGCCGTTCGACCCAAGTAAATAATGAGTGCCAAAAACGAGCGTTTTTGGGATGTTAAGAAAGTGGCTGTTTCGCCCTCACATCCAATGATTTGTTGGGCGGCGGTTTGGGTTTCAAAGACTTCGTAACCAATGATGTTTTGAATTAGAAACTTTGATTGCATCTTTAAGCCATTCCTTGCACTCCACGTCAAGACGTTTAACGACAGCTTGAAAATCTCGCTCATCTTTCGCTCTCGGATTCTTCGACTTGTAAAGCAAGACAACTTCTGGGCAAAGGAAATTTACGCCCGCGCTTGACTCAGGTTGAATTTTAACTAATGACCGCCGAATGTTTTCGTTTCTGCGGTAAAGCCATTCGGTTTTATTCGATTCGTTAAATAGAATTTCAATCTGCGGCGGCTGCGCCGTTTCTTTGTAACAATGAACTTCGTGAATCGGCAGCGTCAACCATTCGTCCCGATGCCAAACAACCAACTCTCCATTAATGACTTTCTGTAAAAGCCAACCGTCGAAATAATCGTGTAAGACCGCTTGGTCTTTGCGGAAGATAGCAATTTCAATATCTTGATGGAGGCGAGTTTCTTTTTCAAGAAACAAGTCGATTGCCCAGCCGCCAGCGACGAACCAACTCGGCTTAAAACCACGCAACACGGCAGCTATTTGTAACGGTAAATCAAACATCGTTTATCAACGGAAAGCCGCCCAACGGCGGAGATGACGTGGCGCAAAACCGCTACGGACAAGTTTAGGTTTGACGGACGACGTGATAACAAAGTCGCTGTTTTGCGCTCACGTCTATTGACTCGTTAGCCGCGCTTATAGATTTATTCTTTCTCCGAGTCCAAAGAATCTATATTTATCACCAAAAACCTTTTGAAAAATCGAAAAACCGAGATGTCCGCTACAATGTGCCGGAGCGACGGATTCAACTTCGTATTCTTCCTTCATTCGCTTTGCCAAGCCCTCGATATATTCTCGCTTATATGGAATCAGATGAAATCCGCCGACGACTAGATGAATTTTCCCTTTCCGAACTTTTTTAGTTTCCTGCACGATAGTTTCGATGGTGGTGTGCGAGCATCCTGAAATTACTATTTCGCCTTTTTCGGTGGCAAGCGAAAGAGATAATTCCGGCATACCGATAAACTGCGGATTCTCCTCAAACGGCGGATATTTGATAAATGTTCCCATTAGTTTGGAAGTCGTCGGAATGACGGTTACGCCGGGCAACACTTCTTTCGCTTCGGTCAGATATTCAACATCGGACTTCCAAAACCTGCCCGTCGGTACGGTCAACATACCTTCGACCACGCTTTCGCCGCCGAAGTATTGCATTTCTTTAGGCAATGTTTTGGCAACATTCGGCTCAGTTTCACGAAAAGGAAATTTGATTGGCGCACCGAGCGAAAAGAAATCGTTCGGCAGATAAATTTTAACTTTCGGATTAACGCTCAACAGATAATCAAAACCGCCGATATGGTCATAATGTCCGTGCGACACGATAGCAATATCAATCTTTCTCAAATTAATCTTCAGCGATTTGAGATTGCTCTCAAAAACTTTCGCATCAGTTCCTGCGTCAAACAAAATCGTTTTCCCTTTGTATTCAACAACAGTAGAGAAACCGAAATCGTGCTTGAGTCCCTTTTTTTCAGAACCAAACGCATCATAAGCATTTGTCAGCACCACGCCTAATGAAGTCGGTTTAGTCTGCGCTGTGGCAGAAGAACCAACCGTAAGCCCGATGATTATTGTCAAAGCAACGAGAATGAATAGTGATTGTTTCATCTTTTTTCCTGTGTTTGAAAGGCTCGTCAAATTTTACCACGAAGCGGCTAACAAGTTATTATACCGCTAAACAGCGGCATAAAACTCAAATACGAGCAAAATACCGCAAACCTGTCTCCAAAAGGGTCGTTTTTGAGACGAAGAAAGTCCCTGTTTGCGTCCGTCAACGAAAGTGAATCTGCTGTGAGTAGAATTGTAATATCTCGCCTGCGCGTATTCAAGAAATGAATATGTATGCTAACATACATATTCATTACCTTTAATTTATTGGACTTCTTAATAAATGAATAGAATCACGCGCCGTGATTTGTTAATTCTTACCGGAGGAATTTCTCTCGGAAATTTTTTAACTAATTGTAGGAATAAACAAAGTAATCAAACAGTTCCTGTTAATTTAAATATTCAGTCAATAACTTCGCAAGGAAGAAGTTTGCCTTTTGATGCCGCGCCTTTGGACAGGCAGGTTTTGTATGAGTCGGCGAATGAACCGCGTCATCTTGATATTGCGCGCGACATTTACGGTTCGGGCGTGGCGATAAATTGGGGCGGCTAACCGCTTCTGAGGCGCGATGTCTATCAAAATCTCGTTCGGGCACTGGCGAGCTACTGGCGATTGGTAGAAAACGCTGCTTACTGGGATTTTACGATTCGGGAAAACGCTCGCTGGAGCGACGGCGTTCCGATTACTTCCGATGATTGGGTTTTTACATTTCGGCATCTCGCTTCGCCGCATCTCGATAATCCGTGGACGTGGTTTTAT
>JAJAZE010000579.1 GCA_026785925.1 Pyrinomonadaceae bacterium | reverse complement strand
CTATTTTCTCAGCCAGCCGAAAAGTCCGTGAATCATCACTTCTCGGTTCGTTTCGTAAATCGCTCTGGTCAAAGGCAGACTCATCGGACAAACCTGAACGCAGTTTTGCGCGTTGCCGCAATTTTGAATGCCGTCATCGCCCATCAAACCTTCGAGCCGTTCATCACGATTCATTTTGCCCGACGGATGCAGGTTAAAAAGCCGGACTTGCGCGATTGCCTGCGGTCCAATGTAATTGTCGTCGCCGTATTGCGGACACGCTTCGAGGCAGCAGCCGCACGTCATACAGCGCGAATAAGCGTAGCGTTCCTGCACCGTTTCCTGCGACATTTTCGGTCCCGCGCCTAAATCGTGTGTCCCGTCGAGTTCGACCCAGGCGTGAACCTGTTTGAGATGATCGAACATCTGCGTTCGGTCAACCTTTAAATCGCGGACGTTCGGAAATTTCGACATCGGCTCTAAACTAATCGTATTTCCGCCGCTCACCAACAGCAAATCATCAACCAAAGCCGAACACGATTGACGGACACGCCCGTTGATAACCATCGTGCAGATGCCGCAAACCTGTTCCAGACAATTCATATCCCAAACCGGCGGCGTGGTCGGCTTGCCGTCTTTGGTCACGGGATTTTTGCGAATTTCCATCAACGCGGAGATGACGTTTAAGTTTCGCCGATACGGAACGCTGAAAGTTTCCATGTGTTGCGCGGCATCGGCTTTTTCCCGCCGCGAGATGCGAAAATCAACTGTTTGAGGCGGATTTTCCAGCCGCTTTTTTTTAGCGTGTTCGTTTGTCTCGTTCATAAATTTTCCACTTCAAATTCGACCAAATCGTAAATTTCCTTCAAGTCGAGTTTCGTCTTGACCGATGGAAACTCGACCGTGCTTTCAAGCCCGATGGTCGCTTGATAAATCCAATTGCCGTCTTCGCGTTTGATATGCTGTTCGACGACGGCTTTTTCCTGCGAAACCAAAACATATTCCTGCAAGGAATCCAAAGTTTGATACGACAAAAACTTTTCGGCGCGGTCAAATCTCGCCGTGCTTTTCGACAAAACTTCGATAATCAATTGCGGATTATCAATCGTATCCTGACGATTTTTATAAAAACTCGGCTTGTCGCAAATGACCGTCAAATCAGGATAGAAAAACTTATCGCGTTTTTTCACCCAAACTTTCATCTCGGACGGAAAAACGCGGCAACGTCCTTTTACTTTATTTGACACTACAACGGTCAGATTCGACACAATTTGCTGGTGATTGATGTTGCCGCCAGCCATTGCGACAATCTCGCCGTTCCAATACTCGCTTTTCGTTTCGGCTTTTTCTTCTAAAGCTAAATACTCGGCGGGCGTATATTTTCTTTGTTTCAGTAAAGCCCTCATTGCTATGCTTCTTCACCTTTATCGTCGTGAATTTCCTTAAAAGATTCGCCGTCTTTTATTTGAGCATCTTTTTCGCGGACGGTATATTGCCGGTCGGTGTTGCCCGGTTTTTGCTCGGTGAACGGCACGGGAATTTGCGGCGCACCGTCCGGCACGGGCAAACCCGATTTTTCCGCTTGTTGGGCGACCGCCGCTTTCGCTTTGCCGCTTGAATAATCGCGTTTGCGCGGCTCGATCAAACCAACATCAACCGCTTCGTAAGATAAAATCGGCGACTCGGCTGACCATTCGGCAATCGTCGTTTTCATAAAACGCTCGTCGTCGCGGTTCGGAAAATCCGGCTTGTAATGCGCGCCGCGCGATTCATCTCGGTTCAGTGCGCCGAGCGTAATGACCCGTGCGAGTTCCAGCATATTGTTCAACTGGCGGGCGTGCGGAACGGCTTGCGTCGCCCACAAATTCGAGTCGTTGATCGAAATGCGTTTCAAGCGTTCCTGCAACTCGACGAGTTTGTCGTCGGTCGCCTGCAAACGGTCGTTGTAGCGAACAACCGTGACATTATCGGTCATCACTTTGCCCATTTCCTCGTGAAGTTTATATTGATTTTCCGTTCCCGTCTGTTTGATTAGATTGTCGTTGATTTCCTGCTGCCGCTTCAATTCCGCCGCGTGGATGCCGTTCGATTCGGAGCTTCCGCGCTCGACGTTTTTCGCGTAATCAATCGCCGACGGCGCGGCGACGAAACCGCCGTAGACGCACGAAACCAAAGAATTCGCGCCCAGACGATTCGCGCCGTGAATCGAATAATCGCACTCGCCCGCCGCGAAAAGTCCGGGAATATTCGTTTTCTGCTCGAAGTCAACCCACAAACCGCCCATCGAATAATGAACGCCGGGAAAAATTCGCATCGGCACATAACGCGGATCGTCGCCGACAAACATTTCGTAAATCTCCAAAATCGCGCCGAGCTTTTCCGTCAAAACTTTCGCCGGAATATGCGTTAAATCGAGATAAACCTGATTTTCGCCGTTCACGCCGCCGCCTTCGATGCAGACCTGAAAAATCTCGCGCGTGGCAATATCACGCGGAACGAGGTTGCCGTAAGCCGGATACTTTTCTTCGAGAAAATAATTGCGTTCTGCTTCGGGAATGTCTTTCGGGCTGCGTTGGTCGGTCGGATTGCGCGGAACCCAAACTCTGCCGCCTTCGCCCCGCGCCGATTCCGACATCAGACGCAGTTTATCTTCGCCCGGAATCGAAGTCGGATGAACCTGTATAAATTCGCCGTTGGCGTATTTCGCGCCCTGCTGATAACAAATCGAAGTCGCGCTGCCCGTGCAAACCTGCGAATTGGTTGACTTGCCGAAAATCAAGCCGGGTCCGCCGGTCGCCATAATAACGGCATCGGCGTTAAAGGTTTTCAGTTCGAGCGTCTGCAAATTCATCGCCACCAAACCGCGACAAACCTGATGGTCGTCTAAAACCAGCGACATCATTTCCCAGCCTTCGTATTTCGTCACCTGTCCGTCAACTTCAAAGCGGCGCACTTGTTCGTCCAGCGCGTAAAGCAACTGTTGTCCGGTTGACGCGCCCGCAAACGCCGTGCGGTGATGCAGCGTTCCGCCGAACCGCCGAAAATCCAATAAACCTTCGTTCGTCCGCGAAAACGGCACGCCCATTCGATCAAAAAGATAGATAATCGAAGGAGCCATTTCGCACATCTTTTCAACCGGCGGCTGATTCGCCAAAAAGTCGCCGCCGTAGACCGTATCGTCGAAATGCTTCGCCGGCGAATCGCCTTCGCCCTTCGTGTTGACCGCGCCGTTGATGCCGCCCTGAGCGCAAACCGAATGAGAGCGTTTGACCGGCACGACCGACAATAAATCTACGTCGTGTCCGGCTTCGGCAATTTTCATCGCCGCCGCCAATCCCGCCAAACCGCCGCCAACAATCGCTATTTTTATTTTCGATGCCATAATTTTTAATTGCTTCTAAAATCTTCTTGACCCGTTCGGCTCGACCACGCCTTTCTTTTCGGCTTCTTCGCATAACACCGACGGCAGCAAGCCGCATTTTTTATTGAACGCGACCATCGCGTTGATGCCGACCGCCGACAGGAAAAAAGCCAAGCCGACGCAGGCGTAAAGTGCCATTTTCTGCGCCCGCTCGCCGATTAAAATTCCCCAGTCAACCGCGAACAGAAAGAATCCGTAAGCCAAATGCCACGCCGTCGCCGTCACGCCTAAAACGTAAAGAACGAAAACCCAGGTGATTTGAAATTCAGCAGCAACAATGCCAAATGCCAAGTCGGCGTTACCGGCGATCGCCGTCGTATTCAGTCCGGGAATTGCGCCGAACCGGAAATTCAGGATATGAAAAATCAGAAAGAAAAACAGAAAAACGCCCGTCACGCGCTGAAAAACATAAAACCAGTTGCGTCCGTAACCGTAGTTCAAAGCATTCGGACGCGCTTCCGCCGAAATGATAATTCCGTAGACCGAGTGAAACAGAAGCGGCAGAAAAATACCGAAAATCTCGACAAACAGCAGATATGGAATATGGTGAATATCGGCAACCGCGTCGTTAAAAACCTTGTCGCCGCTCATTGATTTCGAGTTCGTGAACATATGGACGAAGAAAAACGCGCCCAGCGGAACAATGCCCGTTAACTGATGCAGTTTCCGCATCATAAAACTTCTGCTGATTGTGATAGCCATAAAATTTAGATTTTAGTTTTTCGACTTGCGATTTATATTTTGAGATTCTAAGTCGAAATACGCAAATCGGCAATCTGAAATCCGAATTTATATAGTAAGCCCTTTTTTTGATAAGATAAAATGAATTATCTTGCCGAATTTGTGTAGAAAAACTTATGATTACAGTTATCAGTCATCAGTTGTCAGTTATCAAAAAGGCGGCGAACATTACGACTCATAACTGCTAACTGCAAACTGTAATATATGCACATCGAAACCTTAAAAGTATTTGTTGATTTAGTTGATATGCAGAGTTTCTCGCTCGCGGCGGAGCGCAATTTCGTCACGCAATCGGCGGTCAGCCAGCAGATCAAAACGCTGGAAGAGAAATTTAAACGGCGGCTTTTGGAAAGAGTACGCGGTCGGCGCGAAGTCAAATTGACGGCGGCGGGCGAAATTTTTTACCGCGAGTGCAAAAATGTTCTGGCGAGTTACGACCAGCTTAATGAAGGAATGCGCGGTTTGATCGGCAAGATCAGCGGCACGGTCAAAGTGGCGACGGTTTATTCGGTCGGGCTGCACGAACTGCCGCCGAAAGTGCGCGAGTTTATGTCGAAATTACCCGCCGTAAAAATTGATTTGGAGTATTCGAGAACGACGCGCGTCGTCCGCGATGTTCTCAACGGCACGGTCGAACTCGGTGTCGTCGCGTTTCCCGAAGCGCGGCGCGGCTTGACGATTGTCACGATGGCGAGCGACCGGCTGGTTTTAATCTGCCCGCCCGAACACGAATTTGCCGACCGGCAAGAGATAAAAGTTACCGAGTTGCAGGGACGCGATTTCGTTCTTTTCGAGCGCGATATTCCGACGCGCAAGGCGACCGACAAAATTCTCAAATCCTACGGCGTGGAAATCCAAAAAGTCGCCGAGTTTGACAATATCGAAACGATCAAACGCTCGGTCGAAGTCGGTTTCGGTCTCGCCATCGTCCCGCATCCGAGCGTCATAGACGAAGAAAAAAACAATCAACTCGCCATCATCGAATTAGCCGAAAAAGACTGGATTCGTCCGGTCGGCGTGGTCTATCGCACCGACCGGACGCTTTCGATTGCCGCGAAGAAATTCGTGCAGCTGCTTGAAAATAATTCGCCGAATTCTTAACACTCCAAGAATGTTGATTTGCTATCCAAAAACGGCTCGTTAACACGAATTTTCTTATCGTTGTCTACTTGCGTTCAGACTCAAAAAATAATACTTGACTTTTAGTTTTTGCGGAGTATATTGAGTTTGTAAGCAAAACATTTCCAATTTCGTTTCTTTCCGCCCTACTTGTATGAGTAAATTATCTCAAAAGGCGGAGTTGACCGCTAACATACTAATTATTCTTGTTGCCGCTTTGTTAGGAGCGGTATTAATTCAAAGATATTTCTTGTCATCTTTCAAGTCTGAACTGCCGGAACGAATACACCCGACGGTCGGCAAACAGATGAACTTGCCCGATATAAATTGGGCAGGTCAGCCGAAAACACTAATTCTAGCACTGCAAACTAATTTAGGACTTTCGCTTGTAAAACAAGATTATTGAAAATAAAGGACTTAGCTAAATCGCTTTTGGTCTGAAAATCCTAAAAGCAGATTTTTAGCGAAAACTGTAATCAGTGTAAATACAACAATTAGCTAAAATTATTCATTTGTCAGCAATTGAATAATTATTCACAAGCGAAAGTCCTAT
>JAJAZE010000578.1 GCA_026785925.1 Pyrinomonadaceae bacterium | reverse complement strand
GGGAGAAGAGTGTGGAAGCAAAGTAAATTTCGCCTCAAAAGATTCGTCAATTTCCTCAAAACAGCGATAGAAAAGCTGTATGGAATGGTCAGCGAAATAGAAATGCAGAACTGAAATCAATCAAAATCGCCCAAATTTGGAACTACTGAGTCTATCAATCGCTTATCAGCGCGTCGGGTCAATTCGGCGCGCGTCTCGTCTGGCAAACTCTTTCTCATCTTCATCGGTTTTCTTCCACAATCCTAATTTCACTCTTTTCCAAAGGTAGTCTTTTTTTTGAGCAAGTTCTTCAAGGTGAATTTACTAATCTCTTTCCCTGTTTCACGTTTGATTGCGCTTAACCCACGATGTGGAAATTTCGGATTCTGTAACCCGATTTCAACCGCCTTTTCCGCTTCTTCTAAAGTCAAAATTGTTGGACGACCCGGTTTCCCGTCATCGGCTAACCCTTCAAATTTCCACTCATTCCAATTATCAATCCACAAACTGACGGTATCGCGGTCAATTCGACAAATCTTGGCAATCTCATCAATCGAAAACTTTTCCCAAGAAAGTAAAATGGCGTGGGAACGATTACGAATCCGAAAATTATCACTTGTTTGATGATTCCTCAGAAGTTTGTGATGTTCTTCATCAGACAAAGTTTTGACAAATTTAGTTGGCACTTTCATTCCAATTATTATACCTCTTTACTTTGTCTTACCTGCTTAGAAGCCTTTTAATATCAACAATTATCAAGATTTTGGGAATTCCCAAAATTGACCGCGTAAGGTGAGTTAATAATAAAAATAAGTCATCAGACCGCTAACAGGTTTTCCCGTTCAGCGGCGAAAGATTTTAATTCTTCTAAATTTTTCAACGCCAAAAACGCCTTGACGATTTTCGGGTCAAATTCGATGCCCGCCCACTGGGTTAAATAGCGTTTCGCTTCGGCTTCGGAAACGGCGGCGCGGCGCGGTCGCGTATCGGTCATCGCGGAAAATGTGTCGGTGATGCGCAGAATTCTGGCGGCAAGCGGAATTTGCGTGCCTTCCAAAGCGTCGGGATAGCCCGCGCCGTTCCACCATTCGTGATGCCATCGAACGAGCAGTTGTACCGCACGATTCAGCCCGCGTTTCGCCGCTTCCTGTTCGCCGATAATCGGATGCCGCTGCATATCAACGCGCTCTTCAGGGCGCAGCATTCGGTTGGTTTTGATGTATTCACGATTCATCACCGCTTCGCCGACATCGTGAACGAAAGCGGCTTGACGCAAAGAATAACGGTCGTGCGATGCCAGATTAAACTGCATTGCCAGCACGTCCGACAGAGCCGCGAGGCGTGTCGCGTGCGGATTCAGGTAGCCTTCAAACTCATCGGTCGCCGTCGCCATTTTTAGCACACGCTCATCAAACTCCGCTTCTTTGGCTGAAAAATTTTCCATCATAAATAAAGTTTTAAGTTTCAGGTTTCTGGCTTCAGATCGTTTCTCTATGACTTTGAACCAGAAACCAGAAACTTTGAACCGGAAACCGGAAACCTTGAACCTAAAACCTTGATTTTAACTACTTTTTCCTCAGACTGTCGAGTAATGATTGCGCTTCTCGATGGTTCGGGAAAATCACTAAAAGCCGATTCAATTCGCCTTCGGCGCGTTTGAGAAGATTGAAATTTATAAAAAATTCCGCCAGCATAATCCGGTAATCGGCGTTTTCGCCGTCGAGTTTAATCGCCGTCTGCAACGCGCCTTCGGCTTTGTGCCGCTGTGCCGCGTCCGCTGCCAAAGCCTTGCCGAAATAGGCTTGATAACGCGCATTGTCTTTGGCGGAATGCACGGCTCGCGCCAGAAATGGCACAGCGGCTCCGTAATTTCCGTCTATCAAAAAGCTGAAACCGCGCTCGAAGTTTTCCGTCGCCTCGTCGGTTTGCTTTTGCAAATCAATCGCTTCAAAAGTAGTCTCCGACTGCCGGACGGCTTTCATTTCCGCCAACTCACGGCGCACCTTGAAATCGTAAGCATCGCGCGAATTGATGTTTTTTAATGTTTCGTATGCCTGCGCGATTTTGCCGAACGCACTTTGAATGCGATCAAGCAGTTCCGTATTTGATTCTCGATAATATAAATCGGGATGAAAGCGTTTTGCCAGACCGAAATAAGTTTGTTTGATTTCCGAATGGGCGGCATCGGGCGCAAGCGCGAAAATTTCATAATAATTAGCCGCGTTTTTGATTCGCTGAAGATATTCATCGAGGGAAATTTGTTTTTCGACCGGCGCGGCTTCTTCGACGATTTCCTGAATTTTCGCAGTTTTCGGCGGCGTTGAGACATTTGCCGCTCGTTTCGATTCGTTTGGCAGAATAATCGTCTTTGGTTTTTGCTCTTCTTTTTTCAACGCGATGTGCGCCGCTGTGATCGCCGCGATTTTCCTTTCGGAGAAAGCCGCGCTCCATTTTTCGCGCACCAGAAAACCGCCGAGCCATAACGTATAAATAATCCGGCGCGTTTCCGCATCGGGCATTCCGCTCAAAACCTGAATTTCTTCAATCGTCATCAACGACTTTTCAATTCGTGAATAAACGAAAGATTCGGGCGGCGACAAATTGACGTTCGCCGGCATTACGGCTCTGACGCTGAACGATTCCTGCGGATTATTCAGCTTGCGGGCGATTTCTTCGAGCGGCACGTTTCGCGCGTGTTGGACGAGTAGATTTTTCGGGTCGGCGGGAAATCTAATGTCGCCTTTGATTCTAACCAGCGGGCTAAACGTCCATCCGCCTTCACGCCAATCGAGTGCGGTCTTTAAAATCTCCAGAATCTGCCGAAGGAAAATGGCGTTGATTTCAGTTTTCTCAAACAAATTGTTTTTAATCAGACTTTCTTTTAATGACAGGTCGCTGGTAAATTCAGGAATGGCGACCAGCTGCTCGCGGCTGATTTTGTCGGCTTGCAGAAGCATCTCGAAAAGCCGGTGACGACGAGCGTTTGAAACGGCGAAAACCGTCTCGCCCGCGTCGAAGTAGACGACGATCTTCTGCGCCGCGTGTTCGATTCGCAGCGAGCCGTTGAGCCGGTTTTGCGCGATTTCAGTGAACAGTTCGGCAAGCGGATTGATTCGCAAACTGCCGTTCGTATCGAGATTACTTGGAGATTCCATCGAGAAGCGTTTTGAAATGTTTCGGATAATTCGGCAGTGCGCCGACCGTTTTTATCATAACAAATTATTCGTTCGGCTGAGAAGTGAGAAGTGAGAAGTGAGAGGTGAGAAGTGAGAGGTGAGAAGTGAGAGGTGAGAGGCAAAATTCATTTTCACCTTTCACCTTTCACCTTTCACCTTTCACCTTTCACTTCTCACTTCTCCTTCCACCGCTTAACATTAAAGAGATGCTTCACGAATTTCAGCTTGCCGGACAAAGAGTGCGTTTGTGGCAGCGAAACGGCGAAAGTTACGAGCATATTTTGATGAAGGCACTCGGCTATGCGATGTTCGCCCGCCAATATCCGACGCTGGAAATCGAAGTCAAAGTCGGCTTGCGCTACAAACCCGATTTGGTGGCGCACGATGCCGCCGGTAATTTTTTATTCTGGGGCGAAGCCGGAGCTAATTCGCTGCGAAAAACTGCGTGGCTGCTGAAACATACGCGAACCGAGAAACTCGTTCTTTTCAAAATCGGGCAGAGCGTCAAACAGCTTGTCGAGCAACTGCGCGAAGAAATTCCCGCCAAATATCGTCCGCCCGGCAGACTCGTTTTGATAAATTTCGTCGGCGATATTAAAATCTTGACAGCCGCCAAACAAATCGAGCGAGTCGCAGATGATTGGTTCACCGAAACGATAATTTAATGACCGAAAATAAAATTGAAATCCGCCAATGTTCGACGGTCGAAGATTTAAGCCGATGCGTCGCGCTCCAGCGCGAAACTTTCGCTTTGCCGGAAATTGAAATCTCGCCCGTGCGTCATTTCATCGTCACCGAACACGCCGGCGGCTTTACGCTCGGCGCATTTTCCGGCGCGGAGTTAGTCGGATTCGTCCTCAGCGTTCCGGCTTTTTTCGGCAATGAAAAGTTTTTTTACTCGCATATGGCGGCGGTCAAACGAGATTTTCAAAGTTCCGGCATCGGCGCGAAACTAAAATGGGCGCAGCGCGAAACGGCTCTGACGAGAAACGTGAAATTTATCAAATGGACGTTTCAGCCGGTGCAGGCGCGGAACGCATTTTTTAATTTGGAAAAGCTCGGCGTGATTATCAAAAGCTACGAGCCGAATTACTACGGCACAGATTACGCGACTTTGCCCGAACAGACGAAAAAAATCGGACTCGACAGCGACCGACTTTTTGCCGAATGGCATCTCGAAAGCGAAAAAGTCGAGCGGCTGGCAAACGGCGAAACCTGCGCCGAAAAAGATCACGCGGTCAAAACAATCGAAATCCCGAACGACTGGAACGCCCTGGTAAAATCGGACGTGAAAACCGCCGCCGCCGAGCAAACAAGAGTGAAAAAAGAATTTCAAACGGCATTCGCCGAACACTTAGTTTGCCGCAGTTTCGAGCGCAGCGAAACCGCTCCGAGATATTTATTGTTTCGAGAAAATTCCTTGTAAAAATCGGCTCTGAGGGCGGACGGCGATTTGTTGATTTATGTTTATACCAAAGTTCATTACTGAGCGGTCTGAAAATTGCATAGCTCAAAATTCGAGATAAATGTCGTCAAAATAATTTGTCCGGTTCGATAAAACTGAAAACTTTAGCTGATATTTTCTAAAATCTCTTGGAGAAAGTTCTAAAAAT
>JAJAZE010000577.1 GCA_026785925.1 Pyrinomonadaceae bacterium | reverse complement strand
GCGCCGCCTTTTTCCAAAGCGGTTTTGTAAAGCATCTCGCTGAAAGATTTTTTCGGCGCGTCGAACGGCTGATTGTTGAGAATGCTGACGACCGAGTTCGTAATATTCGCGTGATTGCGCCCCAAACCGACGTTGTCGAGCAAAATAATCGTTTGCTGTTTGTCAACCAATCTGGTCAAAAGGCTGTTAAAGCCGTTGATGCCGCCGCCGTGCCGGATGACTTTGGTTTTCTCGCTCGTTTTTCCAATCGGTTGGTCGGCAATAATGAATCCGTAACCGTAATTGGAAAGTCCGGGCGTGAACATCAGCTTTTTGCTTTCAGCGGAAAGGATTTTATTTTCGTAAAGTGCCTGATCCCATTTGTAAAGGTCTTCGACGGTCGAGTAAAGCGAACCGGCGGCGTAAGGCAGCGACATATCGAGATACGCGGCGTTCACGAAACCGGCGGGAGTTTTTTCGTAACCGGCGGCGCGTTTTTGCAGCAGCGGCGCGTGGTTGTCGTAACCCGAATTCGTCATTCCAAGCGGCTCGAAAATGCGCGTTTTCAAAACCGTTTCGTAAGACTTTCCCGTGACTTTCTCAATGATCGCGCCCAGCAGAAAATAACCGGAATTGTTGTAATTGAATTTTGTTCCCGGCTCGAATTCGAGTTCTCCGGCGGCGTGTTTTTTGACGAAATCATCAGGTTTATACGGATTGCGACTGACATCGGCGAAAAAATTCTCCTGACTCGTGTAGCTCGGAATTCCCGAAGTGTGATTGAGAAGCTGATGAACGGTAACTTTATCGCCGGTATCTTTTCGATAATCGGGAAGATAATCGGTAATTTTGCCGTCGAGTTTGATTTTGCCCGCCTCGACAAGCTGCAAAACGAGCGTCGCCGTAAATTGCTTCGTCACCGAACCGATGCGGAATTTCGTGTCCGGCTGAACGGGAATCGCCCATTCCATATTCGCCATCCCGAAACCTTTGGCGTAGACGACTTTGCCTTTTTCGGCAACCAGCACCGCGCCGTTAAACTGCCCGTAATCGTAATAATTCTTCAGCAGTTCATCAATCTTTTGCGCTTTGTCCTGCGCCGCTGCGACGGCTGCCGACATCAGCGTGATAATAAATAAAGTAAAAAGTTTTCTGGTTTTCATTGTGTTTTTTTGTATTTTCTCTCCGACGCAATTCTCAACCGGTCAATCGTGCTTCGACTGCGATAATTTGCGGAAGTATCTTTCTGAATTTTGTAAAATCAGCGGCTCAAAGTTTGATTCAAACAATAAATCAATACTGACTGAGATTTGCTTTTGAAGTATTAACGAGCGTTTCACTTTTTTGTTTCAGTTGAAAACCGCGTCAAATTTATGGCTGGAAATTTTCGTGGATTTTTTTAGAAGCAGTCTCGAAAATACCAGAAATCACTTTCTTCGTTCAGAGTCCACGCTTGAGCGTGTTCCTCCGCCAGCGAAGCGCGGCGGGACAAACTGAAGTTTGGACTCTGAACGAAGGAAGCGATTTTCGAGATAACTTTTAATAACTTGCCAAACGCCGCGCCGCTTCGACGATCTCGGAGATTTGCGGCAGAAAATAATCTTCCATCGTCGGCGCAAACGGCACCGGCGCGTCAATCGAAGCGACGCGAATTATTGGCGCGTCGAGCCATTCAAACGCTTCTTCGGCGATGATGGCGGAAATTTCGCCGCCGATGCCGCCCGTTAAAGACGATTCGTGCAGAACCATCACGCGGTTTGTTTTCTTGACGGTCGCCAAAATTGCTGTTTTATCGAGCGGTGCAAGCGTTCGTAAATCTATCACTTCAATTTGCAAGCCGTCCTCTCGTTCCAACATTTCCGCCGCGTCGAGCGCGTTCAAAACCTGTGCGCCGAACGTGATGATTGATAAATCTTTGCCTTCTCGCGCCGTTCGCGCTTTGCCGATTTCGACGATGTAATCCGTCGTCGGCAATTCTTCTCTTAATCTCGGCAGACGGTAAAGTTTTTTGTGTTCAAAAAACAAAACCGGATCAGGATCACGAATCGCCGCTTTAATCAAACCTTTCGCGTCATACGCCGTCGAAGGCTCAACCATTTTCAAGCCCGCCGTGTTCAAGAAGAATGATTCGGCGTTCAAGGAATGAAACGGTCCACCGCGCACGCCCGAACCGCACGGACCGCGAAAGACGGCTTGAATCGAACCGCAGCCGCGATACCGCGATTTCGCCGCGTAGTTCGTCAGCATATCGAAACCGTTTGAAATAAAATCAATAAACTGAAACTCCGCCACCGGCTTCATTCCCATCAAAGCCGCGCCGCACGCCGCACCGACAATCGCCGCCTCACTAATCGGCGTGTCAATCATCCGTTCCGCGCCGAATTCGTCAATAAAACCTTCAGTCAATTTAAACGCGCCGCCATACTCGCCGATGTCTTCGCCGATGACGAACACGGTTTCGTCCCGCGTCATTTCTTCGTAAATGCCTTGCCGAATCGCTTCGATAAGCGTTAAGCCTTTTGCTTCTTGTTTTGTTATTGCTGCCATCTACTGTTTTGTTTTCCTGATTGTCGAATTGTCTATTATAAGTTTTGGTCTTGCATCATCGTCAAATAACAAAACTATCGGGTCTGCTCCGCTTTGTTTAACTGCCTCGACGACCTTTATAAAATCACCGTATTTAATTGAAGGCGCGGTTTGGATGCCGACAGCTTTAACGATTTTCCAACTTCCTGTTTCGTAAACTCCGAGCCTTTCTCTTTCTTGAAAAAATGTTTCGAGTTGCTCGGTCAAAGGTTTTGTTTCTGAAATACTTCCTATTTCATAAGAATTTAATTTAAGTTCGCCGTCTTCTTCCACAGAAATAGAAAAAAGACTGTCGTCATTAGGCAAACCTTTTGGAATTGAATTAGGAATTTCCAATTGAGGAAAAAGAAAATGCTGGAAACGATAATAATTTTCTTCCTGCGAAAGTTTTTCGTCGTAAATCGGAGGGACTTTTACAACTATTACATTTTGCTCTATCGGTTGATTTGTTGAACAGCTTAAAAGCAAACAGCAGAGAACTATCAAGATAAATTTGCTATTCATAGAGAACGATTGGACACAAGTTTAGCGAAAAATTCCAAGCGAAATGTTTATTGTTGATGAACCTTCTCCGCCTGTTTTTGAATAATCGGCAACAAACCGCGCAACGCCTGATTGACCGATTCGGAATCGGTGAAAACTTCCGCCACATCCGGTTCAAGCGTAATAATGTTTTTCCGATTCATTAAACGGTCAACGTATTTTCCGCGAACTCCACCCGTGAAATCATATTCACCGAGCATTTCAACTTCTTCATTCTGTTTCTTGTTCATACTATTTCTTGTTCATACTTTCTTCTTTCATTCGGTGTTGTTAATCGCGCACTGATAATTCTGATTTTATCACCTCTGTCTGTGTGGACAATAACTAAATGTCTTTGCCGGTCGGAAATTCCGGTGATAATAAAACGGTTTTCATCGTCAGAATGTCGCGGGTCGGGAACTGTCAGTGAAAGCGGATCGAAAAATACGCTCGCCGCTTCTTCAAACGAAACGCTGTGTTTCTTAAAATTCGTTTCAGCTTTTTTCGGACTCCACTCAAACGAATCAATCATTTTTTAATTCCTTCGTTTCATCTTCACTCTCGTCAAACAGGCTGCTGATGGGCGTGTGTGCGGGCGGCAGAAATTCGCGTTGTTCGGTCAAATCTTTTTGCAATTTTGCGACGGCTTCCTGCGCGAGTTCGAAATCTTCGCGTTTGATTTTTAGTTTTACTTTGCCGCTGTAGTTGGGCAGTTGGCTGAGTTTTGTGAAATTTTTCAGGCGAAGCTGGATTTGGGCGAAGAGTTTGTAAATTCCTTTGCGAAATTTGATGTCTAAAATTTCATCTAAAGCGACCTGAACTTCTTTTACTTCGCTGCCGATCAAACCGATGAAAACAGATTCGAATTCAAACACGATTCCGGCGGGCGAAAACTTGGCGATGCCGTTGTATTCAGTCATCCCGTTGCTGCTCGCCGCTTTGAACGGAACGCCGATAAATTGTGGTTTGATTTTTTTATCGTTCATTTAACTTATCAAGTTCGGTGTGAAAATCTCATCAATCTAAACTCATTGTTTATTCAAACGAAACGTCGTGTCTTATTAAACCGGTTTTGACTTTTTCCGGATTCCGTTCAAAGAAATCATTTATCGTTTAAGTTCGTTGGTTTCCTCATCGTCGCCGAACAGACGGCTGACCGGCGTTTGCAAAATCTCCAGCGCGTCCGTTTCGCTTTTTGCCGTTTGCAGAACGTGCGCGGCTTGTTCGGCTCGCGGGCGGTCGTCTTTCGAAATTTGCAGAATGATACGCCCGTCTTTGTTCGGAATTTCGCTCAGAGTGCGGAAATTGTTCAGCCAGATTTCGAGCGTGTGTTTGAAAAACTTTTTAACGACGCGGACTTCTTCGATCTCACTGAGCGGAATGCGAACTTCTTTGATGCCGGTTTTCATAATGCCGAAAATCTTCGCCTCAAATTCGATGACGACTCCGGCACGGGAAATTTTCGCCATTCCGTCAACCGTTTTGAAACCGCCGGTTTGTGAGCCGTCAATTTTAAACGAAATGCTGATGTAGTGCGGTTTCGACATTATTTTTATTAAATCGCCTTTATAAATCCTGCGCCCTAGTTTCCTCTGCTTCCGGGTGAACCTCCAGATCGTCCATTCGCTCTTTTTCGCTCACGTAATTAAAAGCCGCGAGTGCCGCGATAACGAGCGCGATACCGCCGCCGAAATAAAGCGTTTCAAGCCCATCTTCGCCGCGCAGAATTTTTTGCAGAAATTTAACGGCGATCACCGGCACGATAACAAACGTAAACTTCGATTTCAATTCGTCCAGATTACGGACGAGCATCCAATCGGGAACTTTAAGTTCGCCGATGAAAAGCTCGTAAAGACTAACGGAAATCACGAGCAAAGCGGTTGCCACCAAAACCATATCCAGACAATCGAACAGCGCGACCAACGCCCAATCGTCTTTGAATTCGCCGACCGCGATTGCCGCAATCGTCTTGACGGTTTTATAAACGCCGAGAAAATACGCCGTCAAAGAGCAGGCGAATAAAACCAAAACGCCGATGTAGGAGATGTAGCGAGATTTTTCAATTAACCATTTCATTTGATTTTCTTTGCCGTTTGACTGCGGTTTTTGTTCAGCGTCAAACCTTCGATTCTGTTAGCCGCGGCGCGATTAAAAACCAACCGCGCTTTGATTACCTGGTAATAAGATTTATTTTTCGCTTCGGCGAAAACGCGCACATTCGGTTGTCTCGAAAGCTGTGTGAAAAGTTTATCATCGCGGCGCGTGATGGTGGAAACGACTTCCGGCGCGAGTTCGTTGTCGCCGCCGCATTCATTTTTTTTTCATAATCTTTTTCATAATAATGTTGATACGTCTGTAACTAAATTTCCGTGACATCGAAATCCATCGCGTCCAAATCTTCATCGAACGCTTCGGGCTGCCCCAACAATTTCAGCCACAAAAAACCGGCTGTTCCGGCGGTCAGAGATGCCAGCAGAATCGCCATTTTCGAGCCGTTGATTTCCGCCGCGTTGCCGACGAAAGCCAGATTCGTAATAAAAATTGACATCGTAAATCCGATGCCGCCCAAAATTCCCGCGCCGGTAATATGTTTCCAGTTCAAATCGAGCGGCAGTTTGCAGATGCCGACGGCGACGGCGAGAAAACTTAAAAGCGTGATGCCGATTGGTTTGCCTAAAATCAGCCCGCCCATAATGCCGATTTCGTTTGGATTGCCGAGCGTCTGCAAAGATTCCGCGCCGATGATAATTCCCGTGTTCGCCAGCGCGAAAATCGGCAGAATGATGAACGACACCGGTTTATGCAAAAAATGTTCGAGCCGGTGCGAAGGCGATTCTTCATCGTCTTCTTTAGCTGAAAAAGGAATCGTAAAAGCTAACAGAACTCCGGCAATCGTCGCGTGAACACCGGATTTCAACATTAAAAACCACATCAAAACGCCGCCGATTAAAAACGGCACGAGCGATTTTACCCGCGCTTTATTTAATAAAACCAAAACTCCCAAAACAATGATTGCGCCGAACAGATAGGCGGTCGAGAGTTTCGCCGTGTAGAAAACGGCAATCACGATAATCGCGCCCAAATCGTCCATCACGGCGAGCGCGGTCAAAAAGATTTTCAGCGAAGCCGGAACTTTACTTCCCAAAAGCGCGAGAACGCCGAGCGCAAAGGCGATGTCGGTCGCCATCGGAATACCGATTCCGGCTTGCGTCGCCGTGCCGTTATTTAAGGCAAAATGAATCAGCGCAGGAACGGCGATTCCGCCGATGGCGGCGAAAATTGGGAGCAGCGCGTTCTTGAAATCGGACAACTCGCCGTTATAAAGTTCGCGCTCTAATTCCAGACCGATGAGCAAAAAGAAAATCGCCATCAAACCGTCGTTGATCCAATGCTCGACGCTCAGACCGGCAATTTCGACGTGCCACAAATGCAGGTAATTTTCTCCAATCGGCGAATTTGTCAGAAGCAGCGAAAATATCGTGCAGACGATCAAAATTATTCCGCCCGCCTTTTCCGAGTTGAAAAAGTCGTTAAACGATCTTGATAATTTTCTCTGGACAACGCTCATTTTATCCTCAAGGTTTTTTCAGCCGCGAATTACACGAATGAACACGAATTATTTTTATTCGTGTATTCGCGGCTGAAAAACTGCTTAATTTTCCAAAACTTTCTTTTTAAACGCCGGTGCGACAATTGAATTGTCGAAAACGTCGTAAGCAGCCGAAATTCCTTCGGGAAAACCGGCTTGTTCGGCAATCGCCAGTTCGCTTTCGAGATGTTGGGAAACTTCGGCGACAATCTTTTTCATTTCGTCTTCGGACGCAATTTTCTCTTCTCTTAAAAATCTTTCGTAACGGTCAATCGGATCGTTGTTCCGCGCCCAAAATTCGATTTCGCCGTCGGGAACGTAGGTTTGATTGTCGTGTTCGGCGTGACCTTTGCGGCGATAGGTGTGCGCTTCGAGCAATACTGAACTGTTTCCGCTGCGGGCGTGTTCGACGGCGCGTTTCATCGTCTCGTAACAGGCGATAATGTCGTTACCGTCAACCGACAAACCCAAGATTCCGTAACCGATTGCCTTGTCCACGAAATTGGCGGCGGCGCATTGATTTTTGGTCGGTGTCGAATAGGCGTAACCGTTGTTTTCGATAATCGTAATCAAAGGCAATTTCTGCACGGCGGCGAAATTAATACCTTCGTGAAACGCTCCCGTCGAACTCGCGCCTTCACCCAAATAAGCGACGGCGACGCGATTTTCTTTTTTCATTCTCGATGCCAGCAAAATTCCCGTCATCACCGGAATCATATCGCCGAGATGCGAAATCGGACCGACGAAACCTTTTTCCAGATCGGCAAAGTGAAACTGCACGTCGGTTGCTCTGGAAGGCGCGTTCGCCCTGCCTAAGTATTGGGCGAAAATCACACGCGGCGCAATTCCTTTGACGAACACCGCGCCGATGTCTCGAATTAAAGGCGCGATAAAATCCTGCGGCGCAAGCGCAAACGCCGTTCCGACCGCCGTTGCTTCCTGCCCTAAACTCGTAAAAACGCCGCCCGTTAATTTCGACTGCCGTTTTAATCTGACAGTGATTTCGTCAAACATTCGGGTCATTTTGACGAAGCGGTAGAGTTCTAAAAACTGTGTTTTGGAAAGCGAAGTTTCCCGAGTGCAGGAAAGCGGTTCGGTTGATTTTTTCAAATTTGTTTTTGCCGACATTTTTTCTTTTCGCCGCGAATTAAACGAGTTTTCACAAATAAAAAAGCAGTCAAATAATTCGCATAATTCGTGTGATTCGCGGCTAATTTCTTTTTCGTAAATATTTTGCGACACCGTAAAGACTAATCAGTATCCAAAAAAATTCTACGATGAATGCGGAGAAATTAAAATTGAAGAAAAGCGAAAAAACGATCAGACTCGCACCAATGGCGTTGAGCGTCGAGTAAATTAAAGTCTCGCTTTTGAGGCGTTCGGTTTGCAGTAAAATATAGGTGAAGATGATTATCCCGACACCGACCGAACCGATAAAATCATACCAGGCGTATTGCATAACTCTTTGTTAATCGCCGCTTTCGGCATACCACGCTTCGTGCGGCGACGAACGAAAACAGCGCAAACAATCAGTCCACTGCCAGCGGTAACGACAGCCCGGACATTGCCCGCGCGTGTCGAAAGTGTTCCAATTTGTTCCGCAGCCAAAGTGCAAACCGAAATCGCTGCAATGCCAGCGACTCGATTTTTGCGGCTGCCAGCGGCACAACGGACAGCGAATGTGGCTGAAATCCGGCGGCGCGTCTTTTAATTTTTCTGTGGCGGAATAATCGCCAAAACCCGGACTTTGGCGGAACAGAAAATAAATCTGTAAAAGCGGCGATAAATCCGGTCGTGGCAGCATATCGTTACAAATCGGTCGAAAAGCGCAAAGAGTGTCGGAAAAGCCGAACTAAATTTTACCCATTACAGCGGGCAACACGAAAATTTTCGCGTCAACGGTTGTTTTGTCGTCTGGTTATAAAGTAATTTATGTTTGGACAAATTTCAAAAGTTATCTGAAACGAAAAAACGAAAAAGTGAACTTGAATGTAATGCCGAAAGCCGAAGAGTTTGCGTTTGGAAAATCGTCTAATCAACCGCCGATTTTAGAAAACTATAATCTTTTCGCCTCCGACGCGGCTTTGCAGACGGCGGTCGAGGCGAACGGCGGCGCGTGGAACAACGAACACGCCGCCGCTTTCGGAGAAATTTTAGGCAATGCCGAAACGCTCGAACTTGGCAATTCGGCGAACAAAAACGCGCCGATTTTGAAAACGCACGACCGTTTCGGCAATCGCCTCGACGCGGTTGAATTTCATCCGGCGTATCACGAGTTGATGCGAATCGGGATTGAAAACGGAACGCATAGTTTGAGTTGGACGAGCGAAAAAAACGGCGCATACACTGCCCGCAGTGCGCTGGCGTTTTTGAAACAGCAGGTTGACGAAGGCACGAGCTGCCCTTTGACGATGACTTTCGCCGTCGTGCCGTCGCTGCAAATCGAGCCGGAAATCGCCGCCGAATGGCTGCCGCGAATTTTATCAAACGAATACGACGAGCGATTTATTCCCGCAGCGGAAAAACGCGGCGCGACTTTCGGGATGGCGATGACCGAACCGCAGGGCGGCAGCGATGTCCGCGCCAACATCACATTTGCCCGAAAAATCAAAAACGGCGGATATGAAATCACCGGCAGAAAATGGTTTTGTTCTGCTCCGATGGGCGATGCGTTTTTAGTTTTGGCGCAAACTGAACGAGGAATTTCCTGTTTTCTGCTGCCGCGCTTTCGACCCAACGGCGCGAAAAACGCTTTTCACATTCAGCGTTTGAAAGACAAACTCGGCAACAAATCAAACGCTTCGGCGGAAGTCGAATTTCATCAGTCTTACGCGCAAATCATCGGCGAAGAAGGACGCGGCGTGGCGAATATAATGGAAATGGTGCGGCACACGCGGCTCGACTGCGCGGTCGGTTCGGCGGCGACTCTGCGCCGCGCCGTCGCCGAAAGTTTGCATCACTGCGCTCATCGCCTCGCGTTCGGCAAATTGCTGATTGACCAGCCTTTGATGCGGAATGTGCTGGCTGATTTAGCCGTCGAATCCGAAGCGGCGACCCATTTCGCGTTTCGTCTGGCGCGTGGTTTCGACGAATCAAAACACAGCGGCGAAGCGAAAATTTTCACGCGCATAGCGACGGCAATCGGTAAGTTCTGGATTTGCAAACGCGCCGTTCACGCGGTCGGCGAAGCAATGGAATGTCTCGGCGGCAACGGTTACGTCGAAGAGTCGGTTTTGCCGCGCCTTTACCGCGACGTGCCGGTCAATTCGATCTGGGAAGGTTCGGGCAGCGTCCAATGCCTCGACGTTCTGCGGGCGATGCACAAAGAACCGGAAAGCGTCGAAGTTTTATTAAATGAAATGAAATCGGCGAGCGGCGCGAACACGAATTTCGATTGTTTTGTGCGAAGTGTCGAGAAAGAATTGCTCGACGCGAATCACTTGGAATTCCGGGCGCGGCGCGTCGTCGAAAAATTAGCGTTGGCTTTGCAGGCTGCGGTTTTACTGCGAAACGCGCCCGCTTTTGTCGGCGACGCTTTTTGCAATTCGCGGCTTTCGGATAATTATTTGAGTTTCGGAACTCTGCCGACCGGCGTTGACGCAGAGAAAATTATCAATCGCGCGATGCCGAAGACGGAAGAAAATTAATCACTGACAAAAACGGATAAATAAGGACAAAAATCTAACCGGATGGAAAAAATTCAGATACTGTTCGGGAAATCGAAAAATCAGCGGTTCGCCTGATGACGATTGTAAGTTGTAAATTAAGTAGATGAGCAAATTTAAATTAGACTGACTGGAGCGCAAGCGTCCCGCTTGCAATGAGCGCGAGAGCGCGAAAAAAGTGTTGCGCTATAATTCAAATTAGTATTTGACCGAAACGCTTTTTCGCGCCCGAAGCGGACGCTCACGGCAAGCG
>JAJAZE010000576.1 GCA_026785925.1 Pyrinomonadaceae bacterium | reverse complement strand
TTTCCGCCGCGCTTCGCTGGCGGAAACACGCTGAAGCGTGGACTCTGAACTTTTCTAAAAACCGAAACTCAAACCGACGCGCCCGCTGCGCCCGAAAGTTTGAAAGCCGTTTTCGTAATACTCATCGTCAAACAGATTTTCAATGGTCGTGTGAACGCGCAAATTAAATCTTTCGCTTTTCAAAGGAATGTTGTAACCGCCCGTCAAATCAGCGCGGCGATTGCCTTTGAAACGAAAAACCCGCGTCGGGAAACCGAGCGGCGCGAGGTAACTGCTCGCGGCGAGAAAATCAAAATTAACCCAGGCGCGTCTGAATCTTTGCGTCGTCACGAGCGTGAATTGATGATGCGGAATGCCGAGCGTTTCGATAACGCCGACCGTCGGCACTTGCGAAACTCGCTGGTCGCTGTTGGTGAAAGTATATGACGCGAAAACGTCGGTCGAATCGGTGACGCGCACGTCGCCGCTAAATTCGCCGCCGCGTGCGATGCCGCCTTTCGTGTTCAAATAACCGCCGAACGGTCTCGGCGTATTCGGAATGACGCGCCCGCTGCCGCCGAAACCGATAGTGTCGGTCAAGCGCGTGTAAAAATAAACCGCCGTTAATTTTGCGCGGTTCTTAAACAAATTTTGTTCAACGCCGCCGTCGAAAGCGATGGTGCGTTCCGGTTTCAAATTCGGGTCGCCGAGAGCCGTGAAGCCGAAAAAGAACGTGCTGCCGAACCGTTCGTAAAGCGATGGAACGCGGTAGCCGTTGCCGACGTGGGCGCGAATTTTCGTTTTGGTTTGCTCGAAAAAGTAAGAAACCGCGCCGTCAAAAGTATAAGCATTCGGCGGATTTTCCAGCGTAAATCCGCTGTAAAGTGCGCCCACCGCGCTGAACTTCGGATTTTTCAAATTGAAAAATTGAGCGCGAAAACCGCCCGCGATTTGCAGCCGATTGTCGAAGAATTTCAACAAATCCTGCGCGTAAATCGTGTTGCTCGACTGATAGGCGCGAGCCGTAAAATTGCTCGTGCCGCTCGGCGTAAAACCGTCGTTGCCGTATTTTTCGTGTTCGTATTCGTAACCGGCGGTGATTTCGTTGTGTCGGTTCGGTGTCCAATTAAAATGCCCGTTGGCGGTGTTCACCGTGCCGTCGAAAAATCCGGTCGAAGCCGATTGAAAACCGATGCCGCGAATTCCGTTGACGTTTTTTCGCTGCGTCCGCAAACCGGAATAATACGCTTGAAAAACGAATCGGTCGCTAAAGGCGTGCGTCAAAACAAGTTGTCCGTTAAAAAATTTCGACCGCTGAAAATTGTCTGGGTCGTTCGCGTCGGGAATGAAATTGGCGTTGCCGCGATTCAGATTGGCGACGGTCACGCCGCTGCTGTAACGGCGCAACTCCTCACGCGAGAGCGGCACGGCGACGACGATTGTTCGCACATTGGCGGGCAGAGCAGCCGCGATAAAGTTCGGATTGGAATTTAGTCGAACATAGGCATCCGAGACAAAAAATCTGGCTGAAATGTTTGTCCGCTCGAACGGATTAACTTCGATGCGCGATTGAATATTCGTATTATTCGCGTCGTCTTCGCCGTCAATTCCCTTTTTGTAAACGGTGCGTGACGTGCCGAAATTGAAACCGAATTTTCCGTCCGCCGTGCCGTTCGAGACGTTGCCGCGAAAGCGCGACAGACCGAAACCGCCGCCCGCGCCGCTCAGATTGCCGTGAAAGCCGGTCGGCGGTTTCGGCGTTTGAAAATCAATCGTGCCGCCGACGGCGTTCGTTCCGTAAAGCGACGAACCCGAACCGCGCAGAACTTCGATTTTATCAACGCTCGTCAGAGTGAAATCCGACAGAAACGCCG
>JAJAZE010000575.1 GCA_026785925.1 Pyrinomonadaceae bacterium | reverse complement strand
TTTTAGAACTTTCAACACATCATCTTTAGAAATTTTACTTAGGTTTAATTTCTTCAAAGTAAGGTAAGGAGTGTAGTTTTTCAATTTTTCATTTGTATATTTTACAAATCCTTCTTTTGAGATGTCTACATCTTTTTTAGCTACACTATAAAACTCATCATTTTTTTGAACCAAACCAAAATTTCTTAATTCTATTAATGGTAACTATTCAGGTTCTAAAAAAGACAAGCTAAATTGTCGAAAGCCGAGCATCTTGGTATCTTAAATTATTGACTGAATCTGAAAACATTGTAATTTTAGAGGCTGAAAATGCCGAACTTCGCCAACAGATTATATCGTTGGAGGAGAAAGTGTTGTTGTTACTTGAGTTGCAGCAAAAGCAGCGCGTCAAAAAAGACTCGGGCAATTCGAGTCTGCCGCCTTCGAGCGATATTGGTCGGAAAACCGGCAGTTTGCGTCAGAGAAGCGGGCGTTCGCCGGGCGGGCAAAAAGGACATCGCGGAAACACTTTGGAGATGACGGCAACGCCTGACCGAATCATAGATTTGAAAAGTAATTATTGTGCGGCTTGCGGAAACCGATTGGGAGATGAAAACTTTGTTTTGAAGGCTCGGCGGCAAGTGTTGGAAATTCCGCCAAGCCAGCCGATTATTGAAGAATATAGAACATTTGCCTGTGCTTGTCCGAAGTGTGACTACGAACAGATCGCTGATTTTCCGCCCGCCGTGAAAGCACCGATTCAATATGGGAGCAGCGTGCAGGCATTGGTCGCATATTTTTCGGTCTATCAATATGTTCCGTTTCGGCGGTTAAAGAATCTGTTTTCAGAGGTCTTCAAACTGCCTTTATCAGAAGGGACATTAGTCAATTTGTTGGAGAAATCGGCGGAGAAAAGCGGCTTTGTGTATGCGGGGATCAAGGCTGAAATAGGAGAAAGCCGAGTGGTCGGGTCAGATGAAACCTCGGCACGAGTGGATGGGAAAAAATGGTGGATGTGGGTGTGGCAGAATGTTTTGAACACATTTATCGTGGCAGCGGAAAGTCGCGGGAGCCGAACAATCGAAGCCGAATGGAGTCAAGGATTACAAGGAGCAACGGTAGTATCGGACCGGTGGGCGGCACAGTTAAAAATGCCGAGTGCCGGAAAACAAATCTGTTTGGCACATTTATTGAGAGATGTCAGGTATTTGGCGGAAGTAGAAAAAGAAGAATTTTCTGTCAGGTTCAAAAGATTATTGGGAACAGTGTTTGAGATTCGCCAGGAAATGGTAAGAACCAACGCGCCCTGTGAGAAAGAAAAAGCCGAAGAGCTGGAGAATCAGATGAACAACCTGTTGGCAATTTCAATCAACCGCGAAAAGAAACCGGAAACCGCGAGATTTCAAAGGTCAATGATCAAATATCGGAACAATCTGTTGCCGTGTTTGTATGATGTGGAAATCCCGGCGGATAACAACGGATCAGAACGAGCCATTAGAAATATCAAGGTGAAACAAAAAATATCAGGGCAGTTCAAGGGTGGACAAAAAACATTCTGCGTCTTGCGCTCAGTTATTGATACGCTCATCAAACGTCAACTAGATGTTTTGACTCACCTTACACAAATTATGAAAATTCAACCTGAATAGTTACGATGATTTTATTGTGCAGGCACAAAAGCCGGATTATGCGAATGATCCGCGATTTCGCAGCGAAGGCGAGCAGAAGCGTTCTTTTATTGAAGAAAACAAACTGCGCTTTCTGCGTCCGTATCAAGTGCGGGCAATGTCTGCCGTCCAAAAACAAATTGCCGACGGCAAAGACCGTTTTTTATTTGAAATGGCGACCGGCACGGGCAAAACTCTAACTTCCGCCGCCGTTATCAAGATGTTTTTGAAAAGCGGCAACGTAAAACGGGTTTTATTTTTGGTTGACCGGCTCGAATTAGAAGATCAGGCGGCGAAGGCGTTTAAGGAATATCTCAAAAACGATTTCCGCACGGTGATCTACAAAGAAAATCGCGGCGATTGGCGCAATGCGGAAATTGTCGTTTCGACAGTTCAATCTTTGCTCACTAAAAACAAATATAAACGCCAATTCAAGCCCGACGATTTTCAATTGATTATTTCCGACGAAGCGCATTGCTCAATCGGCGGTAATTCGCGGGCGGTTTTCGAGTATTTTATCGGCTACAAACTCGGATTGACGGCAACTCCGAAGAACTATTTGAAACGAATTGACGCGGCGCAATTGAATCAGAGCGACCCGCGTGAACTCGAACGGCGTTTGCTGCTCGATACATATTCAATTTTCGGCTGTGAAAATGGCGAGCCGACTTTCAGCTATTCGCTTGCCGACGGCGTGAAAGAAGGTTTTCTCGTCAATCCGTTTGTCTTGGACGCACGAACGGAAATCACAACGCAATTGCTTTCCGACAAAGGTTTCAGCGTTTTGGTCGGCAAAGAAACCGAAGCCGAAACGCCGGTTGACGAATTGAAAACCGCTGACGAAGCGACAACAGACACAAGCGCGGCGAGCGGCGAACAAAAGGAAACATTTTTCTCACGCGATTTTGAGCGCAAATTTTTTTCGGAAAATACCAATCGCGCTTTCTGCAAAACATTTCTCGAAAACGCCTTGCGCGACCCGATAACAGGTGAAATCGGCAAAACGATTATTTTCGCCGTCAGCCAGAATCACGC
>JAJAZE010000574.1 GCA_026785925.1 Pyrinomonadaceae bacterium | reverse complement strand
CGCTTGCCGTTCGTTCAAGCGAAGCAAGATACGGACACGCCTCTCGATTACCCGAAACTTTTAGCAACCGTGAGGCGTTTCGTTCTCGCCGAGCCTCGAACGGGGCAAGCGAGACGCTTGCGCTCCAGTCAGTTGAATTACGTCCAGCCTTCATTTTAGTTAGCCGCGAAAAAACACGAAGCAGCACGAGTTAAAATCAATTATTTTCGTGCTGTTTCGTGTTTCTTCGCGGCTAAATTTTCTGTGCTTACTGCGGTGTCAGTTTTTTAATTGTTGGAAACTAAAATCACTTGAACGCGGCGATTCTTGGCGCGATTCAGATTGGTTGTATTCGGCATAATCGGCAGAGCCGCGCCGTAACCTTTCGCTTCGATGCGCTCCTGCGCGACACCGAGCGACACCAATTTATCGGCGACCGACTGCGCCCGCGTCTGCGTCAGCGTTTCCAATTCCTGCGGCGTTCCCTTGTTGTCGGTGTGCGCTTCGACGACGATTTTGTAATCGGTATTGTTAGCTAAAACTTCGCCCAACGAAGTTAGTTTCGTTTCCGCCGTGGGCGCGAAATTGACGGCGCGAATCGCCGACCAATAATTTTCAGGCAGATTTAAAACGATTCCGCGTTCGGTCTTTTCGACCGTGCCGAAGCGTTTCAAAGACTGCATCAAAACGCTTTGCGCGGCTTGACGGCGCGAGGCTTTTTCGGCTTCTTCCCGGCGGCGTTCGTCGGCTTGTTTTTCGCCTTCGTAGCGGGCGAGTTGAACTTTGGCGTTTTCCGCGTCGGTTTTCGTCTGACCGATTTCTTCGCGCAGTTTGCCGATTTCGTTTCGCAGTTCCTTCACTTGATTTGAATAGTTCTGCGCGTCGCGTTCGGCGAGTTCGCGGTTGCGAATTTCGCGGGCGAGTTCGGAGCGAAGCTGCGCCATTTCGTTCTGCACGTCGGAAACTTTATTTTCCGATTCACGAATTTCCGCGTCCTGTCTGGTTTTTTCGTTGCGCTGCTGGCGGGCTTCTTTGCGCGAAGCGGCGATTGTTTCGGCTTTGACCGCCGCGCTGATCGCCTGCCGCGCCGCGATGTCCACCGTTTCTTCCGGTCGGTCGGCTTTGTAACCGTTCTCGGCGTTTTGCAAAAGCAGTTCGGCTTGCTGTAATTCGGTCGCCGCGTCGCGCTGCGCTCCGGCAAATTTGGCGAGCGCGATGGCTTGTTTGGCTTGCAGAATCGTCGAAGGAGTTTTTGAATAATCCAGCTCGGCAATTTCCGGTGTGCGCGCGTCGCTGAAATAATCGCTCGAATTGCCGAAGTATTCAATCGTCGTCGTCGTCGCCAGAGTTCTGCCCGATTGCGAATACGGATTGAGATTTTCGAGCATCACGACGCGGCTCGGACGGCGCACGAGAAAATGCGGTTCCGCCGTGATAATCAAAGCGAAAGTCTGTAAAGGTGTCGTCACCGAAATTTTTGAATCGAATTCAAAAGTGCCGCGCCGTTTTATTTCGCCCAGATTATCAACCTGCCCGTCCGGTGAAATCGCCCATAAAACATACGTCGCGTAACCGGAACCGAGTTCAAACGGGCGCGGCATTTTCGAGACTGAAACTTCGACTTCCGTGCCGTTTTTGCTCGTCCGCTGAATGCGTCCTTCGCCCTTCATTCGCGGAAATCGCGTCGTGCCGCGAAACTGCGTCAGCACCACCTGGTCGAGCGGATATGTCACCGCCGTCGTTTTTCGCGCGACATCAGTTTGGGAAAATACCGGGAAATTTAGCAGAAGAAACAGAGCAGACAACAGAACTGATTTTAATAAATGCAGATTTTTCATAGTTTTTCTCCGAAGTGAATTGTCCGAAAATAGAGATGCTCCGAAATGCTTTGATGTTGCAATTCTATCGCAGAAGCGCGGCGGGCGAAAGTCAAGTTTTCGGCGCGTCCTTGCACGTCCGCCGCCCGGCGTTCAATAATCATTTATTTCCGCGCTGTTTTTGTAATGCAAGAATTTAAAAGACTTCTCAAATATCTGCGCCCGCACCGGCTGAGCTTTGCGCTGGCATTTGCGGCGATGGTTTTCGGCGCGTTGTTCGAGACCGCGACGGTCGCTATGCTCGTCCCTTTGTTCGACCAATTTCAGCCGTCCGCCGCGCAAAACTCTCAAACATTATACGGTTTGCAGAATTTAATTCCGCGAGACGATTGGTATCGAGCGTGGCTGATGATTTCGGTTCTGCTGATTTCTTTCACGATTTTGAAAGGCGTTGCCGAATATTTTTCTTCATATTTAATGACGAAAATCGGGCAAGCCGCCGTTTTGAATTTGCGGCAGGAACTTTACGCGCATCTGCTCGATCAGTCGGCGAGATTTTTTGAACGTCACCGCACTAATTATCTGGTGACACGGCTGGTGACGAGCTGTTCGGCAATCGAGATTGCGGTCGCCTCGAATATGCGCGACATTCTGCGTGAAAGTTTGATCTTGATCTTTTTTCTCGGCGGAGCATTTTATTACAATTGGCGGCTGATGCTCGGCGCAATCGTCACCGCGCCGATTATCGCAATTCTGACGGCTAAGTTTTCCAAAGCATTGCGAAAACTGTCCGAAGAATATATCGAAAGCAACAAACTTCTCTCCGACACGGCGCAGGAAACCTTGACCAATCAAACCATCGTCAAAGCGTATTCCGCCGAGCGGCGCGAGCAGTCGAGGTTTGCCGAAGCCGCCCGCCGCATCGCCCGCGCTCATCTGCGTTCGGGGAAAATCTCCGCTACGTCGCCGCCGACTATCGAGCTTATCGGAGTGGTCGCCGTCGTCGTGTTGTTTTATTTAGGCTTGCACGAGATAAACAGCGACCGAATGCAAGCCTCGCAGTTTCTCACTTTTTTGGGTTTTCTTTTCAGCAGTTACGACCCGATGCGAAAACTTTCGCGCCAGCACAATCAAATCGTCTCGGCTCTCGCCGCCGCCAAAGATGTCTGGGACGTTTTGGACGAAAATGACGCGCTGCCGGAAAAACCGAACGCGGTCAAACTAAACGCTCTGCAAGATAAAATCACGCTCGAAAATGTTTCGTTTAATTATCAAAACGAAAACAAAACGGTCGTCAGCGATTTAAATTTGGAAATCCCGAAAGGTCAGATGGTCGCGCTGGTCGGCGAAAGCGGCGGCGGCAAATCGAGTTTGATAAAATTGATTCAAAGGCTTTACGACCCGACGGAAGGCGCGATTTATTGGGACGAAACTGATTTGCGCGATACGAAAATTGCGAGTCTGAAACGACAAATCGCGCTCGTCACGCAGGAAACGGTTTTATTTAACGACACGATTCGCTATAACATTTCCTACGGCAAACCGGAGGCGAGCGACGAAGAACTAATAGAAGCGGCACGAATCGCTTTGGCGCACGATTTTATCGAGGAATTGCCGAACGGCTACGACACGATGGTTGGCGAGCGCGGCACGTTTTTGTCGGGCGGACAACGCCAGCGAATCGCCATCGCGCGCGCCGTTCTGGTGAACGCGCCCGTTCTGATTTTAGACGAAGCGACTTCCGCGCTCGATGCAGAAAGTGAAAGATTAGTGCAGAAGGCTCTGGCAAATCTGATGCGGAACAGAACTTCCATCGTCATCGCGCACCGTCTCTCGACCGTTCGCCGCGCCGACAAAATCGTTGTTCTGGAACGCGGAAAGATTATTCAGACCGGAACGCACGATCAATTGCTTGAAAAAGGCGGAACTTACAAAAGGTTATACGAGCTGCAGTTTGCCGAATAAGAACTTATTGCCGCGAACGCCGAAAAGTCGTGATAAAATTTGATTTATGACCAAAGAAGAAATGTTAAAGAAAATCAGCAAATTGTCGCAGGATCAAAAGGAATTTTTGAAGCGGGAAATCAATAAACAGACATCGAAAGACCCCGAAACTTCGTGTTCTGTAGAAGAAGATAAAGAAACGAGAGCAGAAAAATCAAAAAATCAAATATGAAATCAATGACCGGATTTGGACGCGGCACAGTTTCAAAAGAAAATTTTGCCGTCTCCGTCGAGATAAAAACCGTCAACAATCGCTTTCTGGATTTGAATTTGCGGCTGGCGAACGAACTCCAATCGCTCGAAGCAAATTTAAAACGCCTGATTCAAACGCG
>JAJAZE010000573.1 GCA_026785925.1 Pyrinomonadaceae bacterium | reverse complement strand
TTTGCGGGCAAAACCTGCGCCTGTGCCGCATTCACAAAACTGAAAATCAAAATGTAAATTGCGACGAACTTTTTAATCATTTTCAATTCTTCATAATACTCGCGTCGTCGGTGTCAATCGAAAGACTGTTGCGGAAAAACGCGATGATGATGCCCAGCCCGACCGCCGCTTCCGCCGCCGCGACCGACATCACCATAAAGACGAAAAGCTGCCCGGTGACATCGGCGTAATAACGCGAAAAGGCGACGAAAGTCAAATTGACGGCGTTCAGCATCAGCTCGATGCACATAAACATTCCGAGCGCGTTGCGTTTGAAAATCACGCCGACCGTGCCGATGGTAAAAAGTATGCCGGAAAGTGCCAAATATGTTGCTAAACTCGGTTCCATTTTTTTTAGTGGTAAGTGGTAAATGGTAAGTGATAAGCCCCGGAAAGTTTTTTACTGACCGCTCACCACTTACCATTTACCACTTAAATCAATCTTTTCAATTCTTCCAAATTAACTTGTTCGTCGAAAACGGCGCGAATCTGAATTTTGAAATCGGGCAGCACGACGCTCGCAATCGTGCCGTCTTTCGCTTTCAAAATAAGTTCGTAATCTTCGTTTTGCAGAAAATACTGTTCAATCGTTTCGTGTTTCGCATCAATAATCCAATATTCCCGGATGCCGTGCGCCGCGTAATCCTGAAATTTCGTTTCGCGGTCGTATTTTTCGGTTGACGGCGACAACACTTCGACTGCAATATCAGGTGCGGGAAACTGCATTTGGTCGGACTTGAAATGTTCCGATTTTGATTTGTCAAAAAAACAAATGTCCGGCTCATAATCATTGCGCGTCAGTGAAATCAACATCTTTTCGCTGCCGACAAAGCCGAGACGGTGTTTTATAACGAATGTATCCAAAAGTTTTAAAAGTAATTTGATCGCTATCGTATGCCGCAGTTTAGCGGGTGATTGAAAAACAATTTCGCCGTTGATGAACTCCACTTTTTGATCTTCTTTGATAATTTTGTAGAAGTGACGGCGTTTTTGCTGCTCTTCCTCAAGCGCGGATTTTAAGCGTTCCGCTAAAAGCGCGGCGTTCGGCATCTCTAAAATTTGGTTGAGCGAAACAGACATCGAGCAAAAATCAAAAATTATAATCTTATAATCTAACGCGAAATTCGTCTTTTAACTCATCTTCGTGGCGGCGTTCCAATTCGTTATTAACGATTAATTCGAGTTTCGGCGCGTCGAGTCGTCTGGCTAAAATCACGCCGCCGACGAGTGCCATCAAAAGCAGAATCCCGACGATTTCGACCGGCAGCAGATATTCCGTATACATCGCCGTGCCGATGCTCAGAGTTTTACCGACGGTTTCATCAACCTTGACGGTTTGTTTGGGCGCACGCATCACCGCGTAAAAAATAAAAAATGTCTGAACGAGCAAAATTAGTCCCAAACCGCCGCCGACGGCGTATAAATAGCGCAGACGGTTGAGCGGTTTGTCGTCGTCGAGATTCAAAAGCATAATAACGAAAACGACTAGAACCATAATCGCGCCCGCGTAAATCAAAATCTGGACGGCGGCGATAAACGGCGCGGCGAGCGTGACGTAAATGCACGACAGCGCGATAAAAACGCCGACCAGGGAGATCGCGCTGTAAAGCGGATTTTTGTGATACACCATCGAAATCGCCGACGCGATGGCGAGTCCGGCGAAAAGAAAAAATAATGCGGTTGTAGCCATTTTTTATAAGTGAGAAGTGAGAAGTGAGAGATAAGAATTTTCGTTGTAAAACAATTCCCATTTCCCATTTCTCACTTCTCATTTCTCAACTAATTAAGAAAATAAACAATAATAATCGTCACAATGACGTTTGCCAGCGCGAGCGGCAGCAGAAATTTCCACCCGAAATTCATTAGTTGGTCGAATCGGAAACGCGGCAGTGTGCCGCGAATCCAGATAAACAAAAACAAAAACGCGCAGATTTTGCCGATAAATCCGACGTGACTGACAAGCGCGTAGGGAATCGAACCCGGCTCAAAAATGTGTCCCAAACCGGGAAGATACCAGCCGCCCAAAAACAAAACCGAACACATCACGGAAACGGTGAACATATTCACATATTCCGCCATAAAAAACAGCGCGAATTTCAAAGCCGAATACTCCGTGTGAAAACCGGCGACGAGTTCGGTTTCAGCTTCGGGCAAATCGAACGGCACACGGTTCGTTTCGGCAAACGCCGCAATTAAAAAGACGATAAATCCGATGAATTGCGGAATAATAAACCATTTGAACGGCGAATTGATTTGCGCGTTGATGATGCCGCCCAAATCGAGCGAACCGGAAAGCATCACGACACCGATCACCGACGCGCCCATCGCCAATTCGTAGGAAATCATCTGCGCCGACGAGCGCAGTCCGCCCATTAGCGAATACTTGTTATTCGACGACCAACCGGCGAGCGCGATCCCATAAACACCGACCGACGTAATTCCCAAAACAAACAAAACGCCGACATCAATCTGGGCAATCGTCATCGGCAGCCGCTGAATGTTGTCGCCCACGCCATACGGCAGAAAAGACCAGTCAACCGTCGTGATCGCCGGACCGAACGGATAAACGACAATCGGCAAAAGCGCACACGTCAGCGCGACAATCGGCGCGAGAAAATAGACGAATTTAGTGGATTTGTCAGGAACGATGTCTTCTTTGAAAATAAACTTGAAAAGGTCGGCGAACGG
>JAJAZE010000572.1 GCA_026785925.1 Pyrinomonadaceae bacterium | reverse complement strand
CGCCATTCCTTTAATCGAATCGGCGATGATGCTTTTGTCGGGCGATTATAAAGGCGTGATTCTGCAAAGCCAAATCGAACCGGAGAAGTTTTTGCACGGCAATTTCGTGTCGAAAATTTATAAAAGCTAGAGATGAAGGATGAAACAAGTAATAAAACACTCCGTTTTTGTTTGATTCATCCTTCATCCTTCATCCTTTCTCTTTCTTCACTCGCGGTCAGCGGTTCGTGGCGTTCGGTCACTTCGTCGTCGGTCGCGTCTTCCAAATCGCGGTCGCCGGTTACTTCGTCCCAATCGTAGCCGAGAAATTCGGCGAAATTAAAAAGCTGTCGTTCCCAACTCGCGCGATCTTCCGAATACTCCAGAAACGCTCGTTCGATGTCGGAGCGCGTTTTAATTTCCGTCCTTTGCAAATGTTTCATTGCGCGGTTAAAACTTTTTTGCCGCCGCCGAAGCGTTTCCGCGTCCGGTTCAAACGATTCAATCGCGCCGGTTTGCAGATTCAGCGAGGTCACGAGTTCGGCGAGAACGTAACGCGCGTTGTCGCCGGCGATCAAAACGTCCGGGTGGTCGCCGGCTTCGACGTATTCTGCTTCGTCGAGATGAGCATTGAGAATGGCAACCGTTTCCAGCACGACAAAAATAGCGCGGGGAAAACCTTTGTAGACTTCGGGCGGATGAAAAAAGTGAATGACCGGATGTTCGAGATGCGATTCGAGCAGTTCCTGCAAATCGCGGGTCGCTTCGCGCAGCGATTCGGTCAAACTGTGAAATCGCCCGCGCGCAAAATGGCTGGAAATAAAACCGGCGACATCCGCGCCCTGCCGCGCCTGATGATAAAATGTCAGCGCGACCACCCGTTTGCGTTCGAGCGCACCGTAGACCGTTAATAAATAAGTGATTGAAAGCGAAATAATGGCGATTCCGGCGGCGGCTTCAATCACGGCGATGATGCGCGTCGCGTTGCTGGTCGGCACGATGTCCCCGTAGCCGAGCGTCAAAAATGTTACGCCGCTGAAATAAAACGCCTGAAAAATTTGATTGTTGTGCGCCGCGTCGTTGATTTTAAAATCGGTTTCCAGGCGCGGCAGATAAATGAGCGCGAATCCCGTGAGCAGCATTAAAATAAAAAATACGATGATTGACGGCATCAAAAGCGGTCCGACGACCGAAAGAATCCGGTGGCGGCGGCGGCGGTCGAGCGTCTGCGTCGAGCGCGTCGCCAGCCACCACACGCCGCGATTGAGCATTGTGCTGAACGGTCCCGGCTGTTTGGTCGCCCGCAGAATGGTCGCATAAATATCGTAAAAGACCAGCGCGAGCATCGCCGCGCCCGCGCCGGTCAGCAGAATACTCGTTGTCGAATTCATAAGATTTTCTTCTCTCCTGAATTTCGATTATACATTAGCCGATAAACTCGTTTAGAATTCAGCCTAATCAAACCCATTATGCCGAAAATCGTTTGTCTTTCCGACACGCACAATTTCCACGCGCAAATTGCCGTTCCCGACGGCGATATTTTGATTCACGCGGGCGACGCGACGGGACGCGGAACGGTCGAAGAAGTCGTTTCGTTCAATAAATGGTTTGCCGCGCTTCCGCACCGGCACAAGATTTTTGTCGCCGGAAATCACGATTGGCTTTTTGAAACCAATAATCGTCTGGCGCGAACGCTGCTCGATTCTTCGATTCATTATTTGCAGGATTCTTTCGTTGAAATCGAAAATTTGAAGATTTACGGCTCGCCCTGGCAGCCGCGATTTTTCGACTGGGCGTTTAATTTAATGCGCGGCGCGGAACTCGCCGAAAAATGGAAGCTGATTCCCGATCAAGCGGATATTTTGATCACGCACGGACCGCCGTTCGGTATTTTGGACGAAGTGCCGCGCACCTATTTCATTGAAAATACCGGCTGCGAAGAATTGCGAAAACGAGTTGAAGAAGTCCGTCCGAAACTCCACATTTTCGGACATATTCACTGTGGCTACGGTGAAGCCGAAGAATTCGGCGTGAAATTTATCAATGCTGCCAACTGCGACGAAAGTTACGCGCCCGTCAACGCGCCGATTACTTTCGAGCTGTAAAAAGCATTATTCCGGCTGCTCTAAACGAAGTCGGGTAATTTTTCTGGCGGCGCCGGTTTGTTCGTCAACCTCAACCACAATGGCGCAAATCCAGACTTCGCCTTTGGCGTGTTCGGCGCGTTTGGCGGGAAATTTGGTGAAGCGTTCGATAATCTGATTTTTTTCCATCCCGATGACTCCGGCGTAACTGCCCGTCATTCCGACATCGGTAATATAAGCCGTGCCGCCTTCCAGAATT